>CALIUX010000103.1 GCA_938048505.1 uncultured Pseudomonadales bacterium | reverse complement strand
TCGATAACCAACAGCCTGAATTTGAAGCGAGTCTTGCTCAGTTGGCTGGCCGCTTTTTGTTGGTTAGCTTGCTGTCAATTGTATTCTTACTCGGTATTTTACTGCTATTTGCTAGCGTGCATTCCTTGCGTATTCGTAGGTTAGCGCAACGCGCAGAAAAAATTGTAGAGGCTCAATACCACCCTCAAAAATCCTACTTTGAAGCAAGCCAAATTCCAGATGAAATTGGCCAGCTATCGCGCAGTTTTGAGCAGCTAGTCTCACGTTTAAGCAAGCATCAAGAATACTTAAAAAATCTTGCCAGTAAATTGTCGCATGAGTTGCGCACGCCTATTGCTGTTGTGCAAAGCTCACTCGATAACATCTCACCAGCAGAAGACCAAAAAGTGTATATAGACAGGGCGCGTACGGGTTTGCAGCGTTTGTCTTCTACACTTTCGGCTATGAGTTCGGTTAATCAAATAGAATCAGCACTTGCTCATGCCGAATTTGAGCAAGTCCCGTTATTGGATCTGCTTTCTGACTTAACCGAAGCCTATGGTGCGGCCTATGCACCTTGTACTATTGTGGCTGATATTGATTTGCCGAAGCCTTGTATTGGGCTATTGGTGCCCGATTTTTTTGTTCAGATGCTCGATAAATTACTCGATAATGCGGTACAGTTTTCAATGGATCAGAAAGTGGAGCTGTCTGCGCGATACCAAGAAGGCTTTTTGATTGTAGCAGTGAGCAATATTGGCCCCTCGTTGCCAAACAATATCCGCCATCAGTTATTTGAATCAATGGTATCTGATCGTCAAAAAAACTCAGGTGATGTAGTCCACATGGGGCTTGGCTTGTACGTTGCGCGACTGATTTGTACATTTCATAAAGGCTCTATTCGTGCTTACCAAGAACCGGCTTGGGAGCCGTATTATCGTGTGACTTTTGAGGTGAAGGTACCTTTTGAAAGGCTGTAAAATAGTTTACGATAAAGCGGTTTAAGGATGCCGAATATCAATTTTAGATATGAGATGGACATGATAGTTGTATCGCATAATGTTTTGAGTATGGATATGTCTTGTTTTAGATGATCACACTGAGTTTTCTAAAACGCCCCTTGATGTATTGTTGCTGTAGGGAAGACCAATAGCATTCTTTATTTGGATTATTTCAATCTACTGCGCCGCTAGGCTATTTAGGTCTTAAGTATATTAAAAAATAGGAGAATAGTGTGAGAGCAAAATGTCTTTGTGAAAAAATTGAATTTGAGTTTAAGCCAGTAGATGGTGTAGCAATGAATTGTTACTGTTCTATTTGTCGGCGTTCTCATGGCGCGAGTCATGCAACACAACTTATGTCTTCAAAAACGACGCTGAAGTTTATTCGTGGTGAATCGTATTTATGTGAGTATCATTCCAGTGAGCATGGTATCCGAGCATTCTGTTCATGTTGCGGTTCAAGGCTGATGAATTATGCGGATCATGAGCTAAGTGATTATATGAGTGTATGTTTGTCGGCGGTTTCTGATGAGCATAACATTCAGCCATCTGCAAATGTTCAAATAGCATCCAAAGCAAGTTGGGCTGTAGCTGTTTCGGGTATTCCCTGTTATGAAGTCTTTCCAGATGACATACAAAAATACATGTAGTTGTCAGGTGCTATAGATGTAAGCGGGTTCAATCGAAAAAACTGCATCATCGGTGGTGCGATAAGGGTAAAAGCCCTACAAAAACGCAAATTTCCCTATAAATATCAAAGCTACAACATATACAACGGGCGGACATTCTTTAGCGCGAAAGCTTAATAGCTTAATGGCTGCGTAAGAAATAAAGCCCAAGCCAATACCATCTGCAACAGAGTAGCCCAATGGCATTGCTATTGCTGCAATCACGGCGGGTGCGCTTTCGGTGTGATCACTCCATTGAACATCTGCGAGGCTGCGTGTCATCAAGCATGCAACAAACAGCAAGGCAGCGGAGGTCGCATAGCTCGGTATGCTTTGTGCTAGTGGAGAAAAAAATAGGCATAGCAAAAAGAAGAACGCACAGAAAACAGCCGTTAAGCCCGTTCTCCCGCCCGCTTCAACCCCTGCAGCACTTTCAATAAAGCTGGTAGTTGATGAAGTACCTAACAACGCGCCAACAGCCGTGGCGGTGGAGTCAGAAAGTAAGGATTTTTTTAGATTTTTTAATTTACCTTCTTCATCAACTAAGCCTGCACGGTTCGCAACAGCGACCAATGTGCCTGCAGTATCAAACACATCCACAATTAGCATTGTGATGACTACGGTAACAATAGAGATGTTCAGTGCGCCGACTAAATCCAACTGTAGCAATACGGGAGATAGTGAGGGCGGGGCGGAGATAATGCCCTTGAAATCGGCTTGTCCGCTAAGCCAGCCAATAACTGTTACTACAAGCATTCCGATAATGACGGCGCCCGTAGTCTTTCTCTGACTGAGTGAGGCAATAATGGCAAAACCCGCTAAGCACATGAATGGGCCAAATGCAGTCAAGTCACCGAGTTGTACTAATGTCGCGGGACTATCTACAACAACGCCAGCATTCTTAAGAGCAATAATGCCAAGAAAGAGCCCTATGCCTGCTGAAATACCCAGCTTTAGATTTTTGGGAATAGAATTGATAAGCCATTCGCGTATAGGTAAAACGCTCAACACAATAAATAATATGCCAGAGAGGAATACCGCAGCTAAAGCAACCTGCCAAGTATGCCCCATACCTAATACAACGGCGTAAGTGAAAAAGGCGTTTTGACCCATGCCGGGAGCTTGCGCAATAGGGTATTTGCCAAGCACTCCCATCAATGCGCAGCCTATGGCCGCTGCAAGGCAGGTGGCAACAAATACAGCGCCAAAGTCCATACCAGCATCCGATAAGATAGCAGGGTTCACCACGGTAATATAAGCCATCGCTAAGAAAGTCGTTAAACCAGCGATTGCCTCTTTGGTAAAACTGGAGCCTACCTGCTTTAACTGAAAGTATTCTGCAATTTTATCCACTGCTAACTCCGCTTACTCTATTGATTACTTATCTTCTAGTCTCAGCTAACGTAAAGAATCTTCTAAATTGAGATGTATGCTGTCTTGAGACATGTTGTTTAAAGGAGAATTGTGTGTCAATTTTTTATGGCCGTCTAGCTAGGTTTTTTGACGAGAGTACAAACTCTCATAAAAACATTTGATGATGATATTCTATGGTGCGCCAGATAATAAAAGGATAAAAAATGGTGCAGCTTTATTTCTTATAATATCAAACAAAAATATATTTTAGTTATTTTGTGGTATGTGGGTTGCACATTAAACCTCTCAATGTAGGTGCACTGTAATACTGAGGAGAGGTTTCAATGTCTACCCCTAATAAAGTAATGGCTGATGCTAGCTTATTGTCTCACCCAAGAGAGCCAACACACGCATTTGGTTTGAATGACAAACCTTCAAATGTTGTATCGTTAGTAGCGGGCTTTCAGCATTTTTTGGCTGTTTTTGGTGGCATCATTACAGCCCCTTTGATTATGGCAAAAGGTATGGGGCTATCCATTAGTGATACAAATTATTTAATCACATCTGCACTGTTGATCTCTGGCCTTGCCACACTGATTCAGATGGCGCGTATTGGTCCATTTGGCTCTGGCTTATTATCTATTCAAGGAACAAGTTTTACATTTATTGGGCCTATTCTGTTTGCTTTTTTTAGTTTGCCAGAAAGTATGAGCAATGATGATAAGCTCGCAGCAATATTTGGGAGTTCAGCCATCTGTGCCATTATTATGTTGCCATTGTGTTACTACATTCATCATTTGAAAAAAATATTTACCCCCAATGTGACCGGTACAACAGTCATTTTAATTGGCCTTACACTCGTTTGGACAACACTGAATAACCTCTACAAACAATATTCCATCGCGCAACAAGCTAATGAAGGATGGCTGGTTATTGTGATGTCTATTATTGTTTTTTCTGTCACGTTTTTGATGGCCTTTTCAAAAAATATGTGGTTTCGAATAGCGAGTATAACGGCTGGTTTGAGTGTGGGGTTTGTTGTTGCGTTAGCCTTTAAACAGGTAGATCTTTCTGTAATCGATCAGCTTGATGTGACGTTTATACCTGAACCCTTAAAATACGGTATGAGCTTCAACTGGGGGGTGTTGTTTTTAATGTTGCCGGTATTCTTTATTACAGCCACCGAATCTGTCGGAGATTTAACCGCAACCTGTAGTCTTAGCCGATTAAAAACGACAGGAGATGCCTATTGGAAGCGTATAAAAGGAGGTTTGTTGGGTGACGCACTCAATTCACTGATTGCCGTGTGTTGTGCGACTTTTCCTAATACAACGTTTAGCCAGAATAATGGTGTTATCCGCTTAACAGGGATTGCAAGTCGCAAGGTAGGGTATGTTGTTGCGGGTATTTTAATCTGTATGGGGATTTTTCCTGTGGTAGGAGGCTTTTTTCAGATGATCCCTAGTGCCGTTGTATATGGTAGTACAGTCCTTATGTTCGGGTTGGTATCATTTTCAGGTTTCAGTATCGTTAAGAGAGGTGGCCTCACTGTGCGCTCAATAACGATTGTCTTGACTTCCTTAATAGCCGCTTTTTTTCTTAGCCGCTACGCAACCTCTCTCTCTTTTTTATCCGATGAATTAAAAATACTCTTGGCCTTTCCTATTTCTACGGGTGCCTTTATTGCAATTGCTTTAGAGCTACTTATACCTAAAAAATAGGTCAGTAATAAAACGTGAATGATAAAAAAAGGCGGCTAAAAAGCCGCCAGTAAGGGGAGGAAAAATAATGTGGAAAAGCTAGCTAGTTGCCAAATGCATAAGTAAAAGTTAGTGATGCAGTACGACCTTCTGATGGTTTGACAACAACAGAATCAAATAGATCCGCTGAGGTGTAATATTTTTCATTTGTTAAGTTGTTGATTTGTAAGAGTGTTGTGAACCGGTCAGCTTCAAAACGAACAGAACCCGTCCAAACCATATAGCTTGGTAGCGTAACAGATTCAAAAACATCGGTGGCTGTTTCGTCTACCCATGTGACGCCTAAACTAGTTGTTAAATCGGAATCTTCAAAAGATAGGAGGTGAGTGCCGTAAATACTAAAGATTGTATCGGGTAGGCCGCCTCGTTCAAGTTCAGCGCCTTCTCCAACAAATGTTGCGCGATCCCCGGCAATGCGCCCACCATAAACATCTTCTGGTTTTAAGCCGTTTTGCTCAGCAAAATCAGCACCGTTAATAACCGTAAATATTTGGTCGCCAATTTCGGTGGTTTCTGAGTGTGTTGCGGTTGCAACAATTGAGATAGCATCATTTACAACTGCTCTCACTTCTAATTCAATGCCATCACCAAAAACTTCTGTTAGTGCTTGTGTTTGGCCAGACTGCTCGGATTTTTCTTGGTCATAATAGGTTAGTGCTGTGTAGAGTCGCCCATCTAACCCTTCAAATTTCACACCGATTTCTGCGAGGGTAGAATCTTGTATAAATGCGCCGCTGGGTATGGTGCTAGGTATTAACCCGCCAAGCTGGTTTGTGCTTAATGATGTTGATTCAGCATAGGTAATATAAGGCGTTAGGCCATTCTCAAAATTATATGAGATGCTGGTGTTGAAGCTGAATGCATCCTCAGTGGCTGTTTGTTTTCCTTGAAAGTCTGTTACTGAATCAAAGCGATTGTCGAGTAGTGTTCTCGCAATATTTTCTGATTCAACATCAAAGTAATCATAACGAGCACCTAACAAGAGGTTCAATTTATCAATTTTAATATCCGAAAGAGCAAAAATGCCGGCATTATTGTTAACTGATATCTCATGAAGGTTGAAGTTTCTTAACACTGTGCCGCTTTCAAGAAAATTTCTGCCCTGTTCATCAACACCAATCACGGCATTTTCTAAGGGGTTGTCCACCGCAGGAGCAATGCGATCATTGGGAGTCGGGCCAACAGTTAAGTCTCTAAAATCAAATGTTTCATCAAAAAATGCATGCTTTAATTCTAGGTCTTCACTGCGATAGTTAAAGCCTAAAATGGTGTTGGCGCTCACGC
>CALIUX010000102.1 GCA_938048505.1 uncultured Pseudomonadales bacterium | reverse complement strand
AAAACAGGGTGCAAGCACTTCCGTTTTCGCGAAGACTGCCAAGGCAAAGATGCCAGTAAATACCTTTGGGGTAACGCCTGCTTTGCTCTCGGCACAGTACTAATGCGTGAGTTCAGCGATGTGGGTTGGTTTGCGCATGTGCGAGGCGTGTCACGGGACCACCTCGGTGGTGGTTTAGTCACACGCTTTAGGGCGCCTTACAGTCAGCTCGACACATCGTTTTCGAAAGCTCATATCGTCACACCGGCCATTGTGACAGACAATATGGAGCGGCAATTGGCTGAGCTTGGGTTAATGAGTTTATGCCAAGGCTATGACTCGCCCTATGCGGCATTTAATAGCTGTCCGTCACTGCAAAAGCCTAGGGTGTATCCATCAAAATCCGCCACAGCAAATGCACGTATTAGCGCCATGCTACAGCAAATCTTATGTGGCTCACGTTTTGCTCAGTATGTGAAAGTGATCATTCGTGCAAAAGTCGGTTCATTCACCAATGCGATGGATTGCCAGCGAACATTACAGAGCTGGTTTGATAAATACACAACTGGACGAGAAGACTTAAGCTGGGAAATGATGGCGCGCTACCCTTTACGTAAAGCACAAGTCATTGTAAACGAAACACCAGGACACTCAGAGGCATACCAGTGTGTCATTTATTTAAAAAGCCATTACACAGTCGATCATTTAGTGTCTGAATTAAAGCTTGCAACAACCATTGCCAAAAACAATATCGGGCAAATTATTTAACCGGCTCTGCATATGGAAAATAAAAATAATAAGCGTGTCTTAGCACCACTGATGGATAGGCTACTCGAAAGCAGCACACAAACGGCTGTGCATATTCGCCCACAAGCACAAATAAAACAGCTTCGCGAAAGTGTGCGCCGTGACTTAGAAGCCCTCTTTAATTCGCGCATTCGAAATCAGTCACCCGCCAAAATTTATAAACAGCTCCAAACATCGCTGCTAAATTATGGCTTGCCCGACTTATCCACAATCAATTTCACATCAAAGAAAAATCGACAGGACTTTTGTCGAACGATCGAACGATCGATTTTGCAATTTGACCCGCGCATTAAAACCGCCAAAGTGACAACATCTGATACAGTCGATGTTGAAGACCCGACAATTCGATTTCGAGTCGAAGCAATCCTTCATGCGAATCCGGCCCCAGAAACAATTGTGCTCGATTCTGCTTTTAACCCCATAAACCAATCAATGGACGTTGCCGAGATTTCATAATGAGCGAAAAACTTCTGCAATATTATGAAAAAGAACTCGCCTTCTTGCAGTTATCTGCCGGCGAATTCGGGAAAAAATACCCAGGTGCAGCCAGCGGCTTGCAGCTATCAGAAGATGCTGTCAGCGACCCGCTGGTCAGTCAGCTTCTATCGGGTGTTGCCTACATGAATGCCCGCATTCATCAAAAGCTAGACGATGACTTGCCTGAACTCACTGATGGAATATTAGATACCTTATACCCGCACTACTTAAGGCCTATTCCATCTTTAGCCATTATTCAATGCCCGCCTTCAGACGACTTAGATAAATGCCATACATTAGAAAAAGGCACGCGACTTCAAACATTTAATGATGCGCACGATACATGCCGCTTTAGCACTTGTGCCGATGTCATGATTGCGCCGCTGCGCGTTGATGATGTCAAACTTGTACAAAAGCCGTTTATTGCACCGGGTTCTGCCCGCTCTCCCGGCTCAGATGCTGTTTTAAAAGTGAGTTTAAAAACCCTTGATAGTACCATTCCATTTAACGAGCTCTCACTGGATACATTACGCTTTTTCCTAAAAGGGCCAAAGCAGCATACCTACCCTTTATTTGATTTATTACTGGCAGAATGTGACGGGATTGTTGTTGCGGAATCTGATACCGATACACAGCCACATTTTTTACCTCAAGATAGCTTAATATCCGTTGGATTTGATGAGTCAGAAAGCATGCTGCCTTATCCTGCAACATCCTTTGCGGGCTACCGTTTATTAACCGAATACTTTGCCTTCCCTGAAAAATTTTTATTTTTTGACATTCAAAACCTAAAACATGTCATTGAGCAAATACAAGGTGATAGGCTAAACCTCTATTTTTACCTCAAGCGTCATGACAATGAATTAGAGCATCAAGTCTCTGCGGCAATGCTAGCGCTACACTGCTCTCCTGCGGTCAATCTTTTTGAGCAAACATGCGACCCGATCCGTTTAAGCCATAAAGACTATACGTACCCTGTTGAGCCTGACGCAAGGCGTCATGACAGTCTCGAAGTGTATTCAATACAATCCGTCACCGGTATAGATGATAAGGGCAAGCGCACGGCCTATGAGCGATTTTATGGTATTAATCACCGTAAACCCAACCAAGAAGATGCTGCATTTTGGTTTAGTAAACGGCAAGAAGTAACCGAAGGTGATCACGCTAACGAACAAGCGAGCGAGGTTGAGCTAGGCATTGTCGACTTGGGCTTTGACCCTTTTAATGTGCCCAATCAAGTATTAGAAGTAAAGTCATTGTGCAGCAACCGTAATCTGCCCAAAAAATTGCCCACTAGTAATGGGCAACCTCACTTTGAAATGGTCGAAGGGGATGCGCCCACCGAAGGGTTCAAGTGCGTCGTTCCCCCCACAAATACCATGCGGCCGGCACAAGGGCGACGCGCCTACTGGCGTCTCATTTCTCACCTTAATCTTAATCATCTATCGATTACTCAAGGCGAAAGCTCCTTAAGTGCGCTAAAAGAAATTCTGCGTTTATATAATTTTAAAGATTCAGCCAGCACGCGTAATCATATTGAATCGATACAAGCAATCAATACCCGCGCCATTACTGCTCCCATACAAGTGGACGGCACAATTGCGCTATGCAGAGGGACTGAAATAACCTTAACGCTCGACCCAATGCTACTGAATGGCGCGAGTATTTTTGCTTTTTCGAATCTTTTGAATTATTTTTTTGGGCTATATTGCTCAATTAATTCTTTCACAAAACTCACGGTTAAACTTGCCGGTAAAGACGGAGTATTTTACAAATGGGCACCACGCGCAGGCGAAAAAGCATTAGTTTAACTGAGCAACTGACGCAAGAGCCCTACCGCTTTAACTTTTACCAAGCCGTTAGGGCAATAGAGTATGCAGCCAATTGCAAAAGTCACGGCCGCCAAGCGGTTAATGCGCCCCTTTCTTTAAAAGCACCGCCGTCTCGTGAATTTTTACGCTTTAATGCAAAAACGAAACTCGCTTTTAATAGTTCAGATATTGAGTCAATTGAACAAGTTGCCTTTGAAAAAGAGGAAGATGCCAATGCGTCTTCTTTACAGTGGTTAATGGAAGTTACCTTTATGGGGCTGACTGGCTCACAAGGTGTGATGCCATTTTATTTAAGTGAAGCAGTACTCAAACAATTAAAGCTCAAAAATGAAGGGCTGTGTGACTTTTTAGATATCTTTAATCATCGAGCAATCACCATGTACTACAAGGCATGGTCAAAGTATCAGCTCGGTTCAAGCTATGAAAGCCACAAAATTCGCGAGCAAGATGAAAAAGATGATATCACCCACGCACTATTATCTTTAGTAGGTTTAGGGCAATCGACATTACAATATCGCCAGCCTTATGATGACGAAAGTCTTTTACCTCTTTCTGGCTTTTTATCACGCGATACGTGTACTGCCTCAGGTTTAACGAACATGATTTCCCACATGTTCCAGCTCGATGTCAACATTAAGCAATTTACAGGAACCTACAGCGAGCTCACCGATGATATCGTCACAAAAATCGGCAAGCAAAACCACGCATTAGGGCAAAGTACTTTTTTAGGGTCTCAGTGTCATCATAGCGCCGGAAAATTCACTGTTGTGATTACACCACGTGATACAGACGAGTATGATTCACTGGCGCCCGGATCACCACTTGTGCGTTCAATGATGAGCTTTATACGGCACGCTGCCGGCCCTGAGCTCGAATTTGACCTCGAAATTATCCATACCGATGATCAAATCCCTAGTGTTCAATTAATTACCTCACCAGAATACACGCCAACACTTGGGTGGAATACCATTCTGGGCAACAATGAAGAAGCCGGATTGTTGTCTGTCCGCCTTTCTTCAGAGATACTACCGCCAGACGATACACTTCCACTTGCCAGTTAACGTGTCCGCTACAAGGAACCATTATGATTAGTATTGATTTAAAATCACTTGTTAAAAAAATGTCGCCCTATTTAAGAGAGTCGCTTGAAGGGGCTGCTGGCATTTGTATGTCACAAGGCCAGTTTAATGTTGAGCTAGAGCACTGGTTAATCAAACTGCTTGATCAAAGTGACAGTGATATCTTTCAACTCTTAACCAGTCATGATGTTAACCCCGCTAACTTAGCCAAACAACTGGCCGCAGCGATAGCACTCTTTAAAACGGGCAGTAGCCGACCTGCAGCCTTATCGCCGTCCATAGTTGAAGCAACAAAAAATGCTTGGATGCTGGCATCTGTGGATTTTGGTCATCAAACCATTACTTCAGGGCACCTTTTTGCAGGCTTGTTATTAGATGACAACTTAAAGCGCCAGATTTTAGAGTCTTGCTCTGAGCTCTCTGTCATTGCAGCAGAAAGCTTACGCAATGCTGCACGCAATGTTTACGGGGAAACAGGCGAAAGCAAACGCGCTGCCGCAACAGCCATGGTAGAAGCCGGTGCCGCAACATCAACCGGCTCAGCACCGAGCAGTAGCAAAACCCCAACACTCGATAAATACACTATCGATTTAACGGCTAAAGCAAAAACCAGCAAAATGGACCCAATCTTGGGCCGAGACGAAGAGATTCGTCAATGTATGGATATCTTAACGCGCCGCCGCCAGAACAACCCCATTCTGACCGGTGAAGCAGGCGTTGGTAAAACGGCCGTAGCCGAAGGTCTTGCGCAACGTATTGCACAAGGCGATGTACCCGAGTCACTGCAAAATATTACACTACGCACACTCGACCTTGGGCTTTTGCAAGCCGGCGCAAGTGTCAAAGGGGAATTTGAAAATCGTTTAAAATCGGTGATTGAGGAAGTGCAATCATCACCTACACCGATTATTTTATTTATCGATGAAGCGCATACATTAATTGGTGCCGGTGGAAAAGAAGGCCAAGGCGATGCAGCGAATTTATTAAAGCCCGCACTCGCTCGCGGCGAACTCCGAACAATCGCCGCAACGACATGGGCAGAATATAAAAAATACTTTGAACGTGACCCCGCGTTAACGCGCCGTTTTCAAGTCGTCAAAGTTGAAGAGCCATCTGAAAGTCATGCCATCGACATGATGCGTGGCATAGCCGTTGTACTTGAAAAACACCACAAAGTACGCATTCTTGAAGAAGCGGTTGTGGCATCGGTTAAATTATCGCACCGGTATATTCCAGGTCGCCAGCTACCGGATAAATCCGTTAGTCTTTTAGACACGGCTTGTGCACGTGTGTCCCTAAACCATACCGCAACTCCCTACCCTTTAGAAGATGCAAAGCGTCGCATTGAACGCGCTGAAACAGCTATCACAGCATTAGAAAAAGAGCATGCCGTTACAGGGCAACATCAAGAAAAGTTAGACGAGCTAGCACAGTCTAAGTCCATAGCTGAAGCCGACCTAGAGCGACTCGAAACACAGTTCGAAAAAGAAAAAACATTAGTAGCCGATATTCGCGCCATTTATGACAACATTGATGCAGAAAATGCAGAAACGAATGACACGCCCGAAACCGTTCAAGCATCTTTGACAAAGCTCAGCGAAGAACTCAAAGCGGTTCAAGGTGATCAACCCTTATTGCACCCACATGTTGATGCACAAGCTGTGGCTGAAATCATTGCAAACTGGACAGGTATTCCTGTTGGAAAAATGGTAAGCGATGAAATCCATGCCGTACAAACGCTGGCTGACCGATTAAATAAACGCGTCATAGGCCAGCCTCACGCCTTGCAAGCGGTCTCCCAAGCGATTCAAACCTCTCGCGCTGGCTTAACAGACCCTAGAAAGCCAATGGGTGTGTTTTTATTCTGCGGCACGAGTGGTGTAGGTAAAACAGAAACTGCACTCGCTCTAGCCGACGAACTGTTTGGTGGTGAGCAGAGCATTACAACTATCAACATGTCTGAATTTAAAGAAGAGCATAAAGTCTCTATGCTTTTAGGCTCTCCTCCAGGGTATGTTGGTTTTGGCGAAGGGGGCGTTTTAACCGAGGCGGCTCGTCGCAAACCGTATTCTGTTATCTTGCTTGATGAAATGGAAAAAGCGCATCCTGGCGTACAAGATATTTTTTATAACTTATTTGATAAAGGGACGATTAAAGACGGAGAGGGTCGCGATATTGATTTCAAAAATACTCTGATCATTATGACCTCTAATGCCGGAGAAGATGCTATTCGAGCTATCTTTAATCAAGTCGAAGAAAAACCCGAACCCGATGTACTCCTCGATAATATTCGCCCTCATCTACTGCAATATTTTAAACCTGCATTCCTAGGGCGTGCAAATGTCATTTCTTATTATCCGTTAGACGATGACAATCTTGTTAAGATTTGTGCTATCAATATGCGCCGTATAGAAAAACGAGTGCGTGAACATTACGGTGCTGTATTTACTTATGATGAAGATGTCCTTATTAATATTGTAGCGAGGTGCCAAGAGGCAGATACCGGTGCACGAAATATTGAAGGCATCCTGAATAAAACTTTACTCCCTGAACTCGCTAGCCTATGTCTTACTCATATGGCGGACGAAAAACCCATTGATGCAATACATGTCGGTGCAACGGAAGAAGGTGAGTTTACGTATACCATCAGCTAATACTGTACATTTTTCGAAGGGGAAGCTTGCTTCCCCTTTTTTATTCGCC
>CALIUX010000101.1 GCA_938048505.1 uncultured Pseudomonadales bacterium | reverse complement strand
CGCGGCGTGTTGATCTTAATGAAAGGTAACGGCAAAGGAAAAAGTAGCTCGGCATTTGGCACAATGGCGCGTTCACTTGGGCACGGCAAGAAGTGCGCGGTGATTCAGTTTATTAAAGGCCGTACCGAGACCGGAGAATTTACCTTCTTCCGTGACCACCCTCGCGTAGACTGGCATGTAATGGGGCATGGCTTTACGTGGGAAACACAGGATAAGGCCCAAGATATTGCTTCGGCTCAAAAAGCTTGGGCTCTTGCTGAGACGCTATTGGCGAACAATGAGTATGACTTCTTAGTTTTTGACGAACTGAGCTACATGTTTAAGTATGGTTACCTTGATGTTGAGCCCGTTGTGAAGGCGTTAAAAGCGCGCCCTAGGAACCAAAATGTCATTATTACGGGGCGCACAATGGCCTTACCGCTTCAGGACATCGCCGATACGATCTCTGTAGTCAATGACGAGCGACATGCTTTTCGCTTAGGTGTGAAAGCGCAGGCAGGCATCGAATACTAATGTCTAACCCAGCATCAACTGACAAACCCTCTCCAGAAGTACTTTGCCAAGCCCTCTTTTTGACGGCTCCTTCTTCTGGACAAGGTAAAACAACGATTACTGCTGCATTGGCGCAGCTGCTACGTCAGCAAGGTAAGGTGGTTGTGGTATTTAAAACCGGCCCTGACTACCTTGACCCGCAAATTCTAGCGCAAGCATCGGGTAACCCTGTTGCACCGTTGGACTTATGGATGGCCGGTGAGCAGTGGTGTCAGCGGCGTCTTTATGAGGCCGCTCAAACAGCTGATATTATCTTGATTGAGGGCGCGATGGGCATGTTTGATGGCGAGCCATCGAGTGCCGATTTGGCCGCGCGCTTTAATATCCCATTAGCTATCGTTATGGATGTTAAAGGCATGGCGCAGACTGCGGCGGCTATTGCCGTGGGTTTAGCGCATTACCGTCGTGATATTCATGTGGTGGGGCTACTGGCCAATAATTGCAGTACCGAGCGTCATCGCGAGTTGATTGAGCAGGCTCTGCCAGAGGATTTACCCCTTTTGGCCACGCTTAAGCGATCATCGGATGTGGCGTTGCCCGAAAGGCATTTAGGGTTGGTTCAGCCGAGTGAAATTCAAGAGCAGTTAAACCAGCGCTTAGAGGCAGGTGCTCAATGGCTGGAAGAGGCCAATATTCTGCCTAGTATCGAGCGTCTCAGCCCCGTCAGTTTTGTGCCGCCTAAAGGCGATTGCGCTGCTGAAAGCTTTGCCGAAAGTGATATGGCTTGCAGTGTTGGTGAGCGGCTAAAAGACCGTACCATTGCTATTGCAAAAGATGCAGCCTTTAGTTTTATTTATGCTGAAAATGTCTCCATTTTGCAGAAAATGGGCGCAAAGTGTGTCTTTTTCTCTCCACTTTTCGATGAGGCACTGCCAGAGGCTGATGCGATTTGGCTGCCTGGGGGCTACCCAGAACTCTATGCTGCCGAGCTGGCTGCTAATGACATCATGAAAAAACATATTCGACACTTTTGGCAGCAAGATAAGCCCATTTTGGCCGAATGTGGTGGATTTTTGTATTGTTTGGAAACACTGCTAGATCTAGAAGGTGAGTGTTTTGACATGGTGGGTATTTTACCTGGGCAAGCCTCCATGCGCGGTAAGCGCGGTTGCCAAGGCATGCAAGCCGCGCCGCTTCCTGAAGGTGTGGTAAGAGGCCATGCCCATCATCGCTCCAGAGCTTCTGGCACCCCAGAGCCTATTGCATATGGTCAGCGCCAGCGTCACTCTGCACCAGGTGAGGCGATCTACAGACAAGGCAGCTTAACGGCAACCTATCTGCATTTATTTTTCCCTTCTAACCCATTATCGGTTGCGCGCTTGTTTGCGGGTCAAGCAGTAGAGTCAACTACTGAAAAAAGCGCCTTATCGAAAGAACTTGAATTTAAACAACTTGAACCTAAACAACTTGAATCTAAACAAAAAGGTGCATTGTTATGACCGAGATCATGCCGTTGTTGTTACTGGGTTTTGGTTTAGGCTTTATGCATGCGCTTGATGCGGATCATATTATGGCGGTATCTGTTTTGAGTAATCAGAAGCCGGGCTTGTCCAAAACACTCAGACATAGCCTTAACTGGGCGTTGGGGCACGGTGGGATACTGCTAGCGGCAGGGGTTTTATTGTTTGGCCTGGGCATTCATATCCCTCATTCCTTGCAGTATGTTGCAGAGCTCAGTGTAGGTATTTTGTTGGTTGTGCTGGGGGTGATCTGTTTAAGGCGTTTTTCACAAGACAGTATTACGCTAACACGCCATCGGCATGGCGATATTGAGCATATACATTGGCAGAGTGTGCAAGGTAGCCATAGCGATTCTCATGGTTCTAAGTCTACTCACTCTAATCATGAGAATTCTGCTAAAAAATATTATGCACATAAACCCGTATTGATTGGTATGTTGCATGGGTTGGCGGGCAGTGCGCCCGCACTGGCACTCATCCCTGCTGTGGCGCGCGGACAATTTGGTGAAGCGGTTCTTTACCTCGTTATTTTTTCGTTAGGGGTTATGCTGTCTATGCTATTTTTTGGTTTAGGCTTTGCCAAGATTCAGCAATTTTTAAGTGTGCGTTATGCGCGGTTCTTTAGTTGGAGCCGTTATATCATTGCCTTTTTATCGATAGGGCTGGGTGGTTTTTGGTTGATGCAGGCGGTTTAGTCCGCTGAGTACAGCGTTCATGTGGAATGAAAGCAAAGAAAGTGAGCAACCTCTTCGTACAGGTTTAACAACGGGCACCTGTGCAACGGCTTGTGCAATGGCTGCTGCGTGGCAGCTTTTAGCTCAGCGCGTATTCGGCCATGTTGAAGTCACCCTGCCCAAAGGTAAAGTTGTTGAATTACACGTTGTATCAGAAGAAGATCAAAGCCAAGACAACGCGACTTTTTCAACAATAAAAGATGCGGGCGATGACCCAGACGTAACCCATGGCGCAAAGGTGAGTGTCAAACTGGTGTTGTTAGCCACCCCAGAAACGCGCTTTTATGCGGGTGAGGGTGTTGGCACCGTGACACGCAGTGGTTTGGTTTTGGCCGTGGGTGAGCCCGCCATTAACCCTGTTCCACGCCAAATGATCACAGAGCATTTATCAAAAGTTGCGCAGCAAAATAATTATAGGGGCGGTTTTGCTGTGACAGTCAGTATTGCAAACGGCCAAGCGCTTGCGCTTAAAACAATGAATCCTCGCTTAGGTATTCTGGGGGGGCTATCGGTTTTGGGCACATCGGGCATCGTTCGGCCTTTTTCGTGTGGTGCGTGGATAGCCTCAATTTATCAAGGTATTGATGTTGCAAAAGCCAATGGCTTAAAACACATTGCAGCCAGTACCGGTAATACCAGTGAGGAGTATGTTAAAACGCTGTATCAGTTAGATGATATGGCGCTGATTGAAATGGGTGATTTTGCTGGAGCGGTCTTAAAGCATCTCAAAAAAAATCCCATTTCTAAATTAAGTCTTTGTGCAGGCTTTGGGAAATTATCGAAGTTAGCCAATGGCCATATGGATCTTAATAGTCGTGCTTCCTCCATTGATTTTGAGCAGCTCGCCCATTGTGCCAAAGCAAGTGGAGCGAGTAATCAGTTGGCCAATGCAATACAGAATGCGAATACCGCAATTGAAACGGTGGCACTGGCAAAAGAAGAAGGCATTAATTTAGCTGCAGTCATCACGCAGCAAGCGTTTAGTTTTGCGCGCTCTTTGTTACCCAAAGATGTTTTGCTCGAAGTCATTGCTATTGATCGCCAAGGTCATTGTCTAGCGAATGTAAAAAGCGAAGGTTTTGACCAATGAGCTTATTGATATTAGGTGGCACAGCCGATGGCCGTGTTTTAGCTGATGCGCTATTTGAGGCAGGCATATCGGTTATTTATAGCGTAGCGGGTTTGGTGCGCATGCCTAAGGTTCAGTGTGAAGTGGTCAGTGGTGGCTTTACGCAATTTGGCGGGCTTGCGCATTTTATTCGAGCGCGCCATGTCAGTGCCATTTTAGATGTGACGCACCCTTATGCTCAAACAATGAGTACGACTGCTGTTGAAGTCAGCCGTGAATTAGGTGTGCCTTGTTGGCGTTTTCACCGTGAGGCATGGCAACCGGAGCAAGGCGATAATTGGACAAGAGTGAGTGACTGGCATGATGCGTTGCCATTGTTACAAGCTAA
>CALIUX010000100.1 GCA_938048505.1 uncultured Pseudomonadales bacterium | reverse complement strand
TGCTTGCTCGCACATCGATTGTAAGCATGAACATCCTGCGTCGCAGTTTCTGATTTGTAAAAAATGCCTAAAAGTAAAGGAGCTAGGTATCAGCCCTAACAAGTTTAACGAAATAAAAGACACATTAGAGCAAGCCGGTTTCCATATTGATAAACCTCAGCTTGAACTGAATTGTATTTGTAACGGCTGCTACACCAGCGAACAAAATTGAGTATGTAATGAACCCTATAACTTCCTATACAAATAACTTGGCCATTGGTCTATCAGCGCTTTGCGTAATACATTGCTTGGCTACGCCATTGTTGCTTGTTCTGCTACCCAGCCTGGCTGCGCTTCAACTTGATAATGAAGCTTTTCATAGCTGGTTACTCGCGGGCGTGATTCCGACCAGCCTTTTTTCATTTTTTGTCGGGTGCAAGCAACACCAGTTTTATAGAGTGATTATCATTGGTATTTGTGGCTTACTGTTTTTGATCTCCGCCTTATTAGTCGAAGGCTTTGAAAATGGCGAGATGCTAGAAAAAATATTAACGGTGGCAGGCGCATCTATAGTCGCTTTAGGTCATTATTTGAACTTTCGCCTATGCCGTCAAAGCGAGCAATGAGAGTGTCATTAGTCGCGATGAAGCGAACGTATTTTCAAAACTTAGAGAGTTGTGCAGGGGCGACTGAGCTTGAATTAAGCGAGGTAACCCGTGAGCTAGGTTTTGACGCACGTGGCCTGATGCCAGTTATTACCCAAGATGTCACCACCAAAGAGGTGTTGATGTTGGCATGGATGAATCAGAGTACATTTATCGAGACATTACGAACCGGCTACGTTACTTACTGGTCGAGAAGCCGAAATCAACCGTGGGTAAAAGGCGAAACCAGCGGTCATACGCAAGAACTAGTGTCGTTATCGATTGATTGCGATGGCGACGCCATTTTGTGCCAAGTGAATCAAAAAGGTGCTGCATGCCATACCGGCCGGCGCCATTGCTTCTACCTTCAAGCCGATAAGCAAGAACGAAAAGTTCGAGTTGTTAGCAGCCAACCAACAATTCATAAGTCATAACTCCATGAAAAAAATGTCTGGCCCAATCTCTGGGGTGCCAACTAATATTATCACCGGCTTTTTGGGGGTGGGTAAAACCTCCACATTAATGCAGCTTCTTAAAAGCAAGCCTAAGGATGAAACTTGGGCTGTGTTAGTTAATGAGTTTGGCGAAATCGGTATTGATGGTGCGCTACTTGAAGGTCAACAGTCAGAACAAAATGGCGTCTTTGTTCGTGAGGTGCCCGGTGGCTGCATGTGTTGTACCGCGGGTTTACCCATGCGCGTTGCCTTGGCGCAGTTACTCAGGCAAGCCAAACCAACGCGGCTTTTAATTGAGCCCACTGGCTTGGGGCACCCCAAAGAAGTATTGCAAACATTAAATGATGCTGATTTTCGTGGCGTGCTGGCGGTGCAAAACATCATCACCTTGGTGGACGCACGGCACTTATCAGACGAGCGTTATGCAGAGCATGAAACCTTCCAACAGCAGATCGCCATTGCCGACGTTATTGTCGCTAATAAGCAAGATCTCTATTCCGAGAATGATAAAGCAGCGCTTAACGCTTATTTGAATCAACATTTTCCGGCAGGCAAGACATTGGTGTGCACTGAGCAAGGTGTAATCGAGCCATCATTGCTGACAGCGGCGAGTGGCTCGGATGACACTGCCACCTTAACCGGTGATGAGGTTGTTTCTAAAGCCAATCAGCAGACCTACCAAGGCCTTGAGCAGGCTAAGCCAGAGCTGGTTCATTCGGGTATTGAAACTCCGCTGCCTGAATGCGGTTATCTTAAAGCCAGTAACAAAGGCGAAGGCTTTGTCAGTGTTGGCTGGCGTTTTTCTTCACGGTTTGTGTTTGATCGAACTCAGTTGTTTGCCTTTTTAAGTGGCATTGACGCTGAGCGTCTAAAAGCCACATTTATTACCGAAGAAGGGTGTTTTGCCTACAACTATGCACGCGACGCGCTCACCGAAAACTCGTTTGAACAATTTGACCAAAGCCGAATTGAAATTATTGCAGACCAACTGAGTGATGATTGGGAGCAAGCGCTTTTCGGCTGCCTTAGCAATCAAAGTTCTTCCATTTTAATTAATCAATAACACGTTTTAGCTGGCAATTATTATTACTACTATGAATCAAACCTCGTTGAATCATGGCCATATCGATCCAAATCACATCAAGCAAAGCGACATTAAGCAGGCTGAAACCGCTGTGACGCGGCGTTCTGTGCAGTCGTACAATGCCGAGGCATTAGCGGATGTCTATCAAGACGACGTTAATATTGCTACCTGGCAGCGTACCTTGTCACCCGATTTGCTGAGTGCTGTTCAGCAACTGCTTTCTTCGGATCATTTATTTCGTATTTCAACGTCAGTTACCCCGCACAATACCTACGACAGTCTCTATGACGCACTTGGTTCGAGTGATCACGCACAGGTTATTAGTGAAGACATCACAGAAATTGTTGATATGTTTTGCTGTTTATTTGACTTAAAACAAGTCGGCCTTAGGCTGACTACGCTGGATCGGGCTATGTGCCCTAAGTTTCACGTTGATCGAGTGCCGTGCCGTTTAGTGACTACTTACAGTGGTATTGCCACTGAGTGGCTGCCCCATGAGTTTGTCGACCGGCAAAAACTGGGGGTAGGTAGCCAAGGTAAAAGTGATGAGGAGTCGGGTTTGTACCAGCATCAAAGCGATATCAGACGGCTGAGTACTGGCGATGTGGCATTGCTAAAAGGGGAGTCTTGGTTAGGTAACGAAGGGGCTGGCCTAGTTCACCGATCGCCAGCCTTGGCAAACAAAGAAAATCGCTTGTTGTTAACCTTGGACTTTAACTAATTAGTTGGTTGCAAGGCAGAAGGGAAGTAAAGACAGTCGCAGACAAAAGTGATCATCAGGCATTGAGACTACTATTTACATTAAATAATGTAATGTTATAATATAACAATTAATGCAGTTTCAAAGACTGCCGTCTCTTACAGCTCAAAGCCAAGATATTGTGCATTACAGATAATCCCAGTTAAGTAAGCAGGGGTTGTCTTGGTACTGAAAAATTTAATAGCCTTTTTAATGATCTCTTTAGTCACAAGATTAATATTCGCTGTGTGCTTACTGGCGTCGCAAACCGCGACTGCTGTGCACGAGTTTGATTGTGTGGATGAAAAGCATGATCAATCATGCGAGGTCTGTTTTTACAGTGACCACAGTGCCAGTGTTAATGCTGAAGAAGCCACATTAGAGCCCGTTGTCCACGGCAGTAAAGCGGAGCGCTTTAGAGCGCTGGTATCACCACAAAGTTTCGTTTTCTCATACCTCAGTCGCGCTCCACCTCGGCGCGTCTAACCCCACTATTGCATACGGCCGTGGGCAATCAATGCTCAGGGCAGTCTATTGAAATTCCATTCAGCGTTGAACGATCAAGGCTGAAAATCCATATGTGCGCGGAAACATAACCCGCGACAGGTAACCCCCCATGTTTAAAAAAACTCATATTGCGATGTTAGTTGCAGGGCTAACATTTTCACCTTTTAATCAAGTCAAAGCTGACACTAATTCTGATGAATCAATCGAAGAAATTAAAGTCGTTGCGCACCCATTGGCTGATAATGGCACGGCTCAAACGGTAACCGTTCTTAGTGGCAATGAACTGGCGCGTGAAGTGCAGTTTTCACTGGGCGAAACACTGTCAGGCGAGGCCGGTATTCAATCCGCTAGTTTCGGGTCTGCGGTTGGCCGGCCTATTATTCACGGCCTTGCTGGCGCGCGCGTTAAAACCACCGAAGATAGAATAGACACCTTAGATGTGTCCGTCACCTCAGGTGACCATGCCGTTGGAGTAGACACTCTTGTGGCTGATCAGGTAACGGTATTACGGGGTTCCAGTACGCTGTTATACGGCAGTGGCGCAATCGGCGGTGTGGTCGATGTGTCCACTTCCAGAATTCACGACGAGATGATTGACGGCACAACTGGCCGCGTTCAATTACGAGCTGCGGACAATGCTAACGCCACTCAGAGCGCGTTTACGGTGGATGTGCCGTTGTCTGGCAACGTGTTGTTGCACCTTGATGGATTTTCACACGACGCTGATGATTATGATATTCCAGGTTTCGCTGAGTCTGCTTTTCAAATGGCGAGAGAAGCGGCTGAAGAAGAGCATGGCGACGAACACGAAGGTGAAGAAGGTCATGAAGAAGAAGGTCATAGTGACGAAGAGGAAGCTTTTGGCGTACTCGAAGGCAGCCGTTCAGAGCGCCAAGGCGGTGCTGTTGGCCTTAGCTTTGTTGGTGAAAATGGCTTTGTTGGCGTTGCCGTCAGTTCCTTAGATGCTGATTACGGTCTTGTCGGTGGTCATGGCCACGAAGAAGAGGAAGGTCACGAAGAAGGCGAAGAACAAGGCCATGAAGAGGGTGAAGAAGAAGGCCCAGGCATCATTAACCTATCGCAAAAACGTGTTGATTTTGAAGCTGGGCTGAATAACCCATTT
>CALIUX010000099.1 GCA_938048505.1 uncultured Pseudomonadales bacterium | reverse complement strand
GCATGCGTTGGCTTGGGTGTTTTTGGGTGTCACGGTCATTGAGCCCTTTGCGTGGCGGCAAACGGGCTTTTGGTTGTCGTTTGCGGCAGTACTGGCATTATTTTGCTGTTTTTACGGGCGGGTTGGGCGCCAGAGCCGGTGGCGTACCGCCCTTGAAGTTCAGGGTGTTTTGTCTATTGTCATGTGCTTGCCGCTTTGGCTGCTGGGCTTGCCCGCGAGTGTTTTATCCCCAGTGGCGAATCTATTGGCTGTGCCCCTCATCGCGTTGTTTTTTGTGCCTGCATTATTAACTTGGTTGGTTGTTAGCATGACGCCCTTAGGCCCGTTATTGTTGAGGCTTTTAGATATGACTTTTGCAGGCTTATGGTGGTGCTTAGAGCAGTTGGCCACATTCCCTTTTGCCTTATTGCGTCCAAGCTTAGACTTTACGGCTTATTCTGGTGCCATCATAAGCGCCTTTGTCGGTTTAGGGGTTTTAGCCGTTGTAGCATGGCTACTCCCTCGGACAATGAGCTTTCGGTTATTAAGTATTGGAATTGTGGCTGCATTCAGTGTGCATGTTATGAGCCTGCCTGAAGGGCACATGATCTCTACGAAGGCTAATAGCAATACAGGAAATACAGAGCCGCTGGCAGAAATGGTGGTGTTAGATGTGGGGCAGGGTCTTGCGGTTGCTTTACATCAAGGCCGCCATGTCTGGTTGTATGATACGGGCGCGCATTTTAGTGATCGCTTTAATATCGGCTCCCATGTGATTTTGCCTTACTTGCATTATCGTGGTGTCAAACGACTCTCCTTGATGGTGAGTCATGGTGATACAGACCATGCCGGTGGCGTACTGCCAATCTTATCGGCTTATGATCCACTCTCTTTTTTATCGGGCGATCTTTCTGTTTATAAAAGCACGGGCAGCAAAAGCAGAGGCTGGCACGATGATGATGCTAGTCAGAGTAGAAACCCTCAGCCACTCCCCAAGCCTTGTTATCAAGGTCAATCATGGTCTGAAGGGAGTGCTCACTATCGTGTTTTATGGCCACCTGCTGTTTTCGCGCATAGCAGCACTCGCAGCTCGGCTCATAGTTCAGTTCACAACTCAACTCTCAACTCAACCCATAGTTCAAATCGTCGCCTAAGCAGCAATAATCGCTCATGCGTTGTGCTTGTCTCAGTCAACGGGGTTCGTATTTTGTTGCCGGGTGATATCGAGGCCAGTGTCGAAAAGCAGTTGGTTGAGCAAGGCCTTTTACCCGATGTGGATGTGCTTATCGCACCGCATCATGGTAGTAAAACATCGTCTACCCAAGCCTTTTTAGCGGCACTTAAGCCTGAACATATCATTGTGAGTGCGGGATACAAGAATCGCTATGGCCATCCTCATGATGACGTAACAACGCGTTATGGCGCAATTGCAGCTAAAGTTTGGCATACCGGTCAGCAGGGCGCGATTCGATTGCAGATAGGGTCAGAGGGTTTGTCTGTGGTGTCATGGCGGGAGCAATCCCCCAAGCTTTGGTATTAAATCAATGTGTTAAGTGATATCGAATTCACCCGTATCATCAAAGATGGTTCAAACCTTGCGGTAAAATCGGGTATGATGCCGACCTAATAATAAAGACTCTCAGGAGACTCTAGGTGGAAAATATTTTTGCGGCGGGTGGTTGGTTGATGTTCCCACTGGCTCTGTGTTCGGTTGCTGTGATTGCCATTTCTGTTGAACGATTTTGGACGCTCAAACCCGGTAAAATCGCTCCGCGTAATCAGTTAGGCGATGTATGGAATCATATCCAAAAGAATAAAATGTCTTCTGATGAACTTAAAACACTCCGTGGTTCATCGCCTTTGGGGCGTATATTAGCTGCGGGTTTAAGTAATTCGCGTCATGGCCGAGAAGTCATGAAAGACAGTATCCAAGAAGCGGCTAGCCAAGTTGTACATGACCTTGAGCGTTACTTGGCCATATTGGGCACCATTGCTGCGGTCGCGCCGCTTTTAGGCTTGCTGGGTACGGTTTTGGGCATGATCAAAGTCTTTGCTGCGATTATGCTCGAAGGTACAGGTAATGCCGGTGTCTTGGCTGGGGGTATTTCTCAGGCGCTACTCACCACGGCTGCAGGCTTGGGCGTTGCTATTCCTGCCATGATCAGCCACCGTTTTTTCCAGCGCCGTGTTGATGATCTTGTCGTCGCGATGGAGCAAGACGCTGTTAAGTTGGTTGATGTTTTCCATAATGATCGTCGTGTTGATCTTAAGCAAGGCTAAACGAGGTTCCTTATGCAGTTTCGCAGACAGAACCGTAATCAAGAAGATATCAACCTCACACCGCTTATTGACGTTGTGTTTTTGCTACTCATCTTTTTTATGGTTTCCACCACGTTTACAAAAGAGACGCACCTCAAGCTAGACCTACCCGAAGCCGAGGGCGAACCTATGCCCGAGCTGGTCGAAAAAGTTGAAGTGCTGATTAACGCCGATGGCGGTTATTCCATTAATGGTAAACCGCTTGTGAATAAACAAATGAAAACCTTATTGGCAGGCCTAGAAGAAGTGGGTACTAGTCTTGATAAAGGAAAAACACCATTTGTTATTACTGCCGATGCCAATGTATCGTATCAAGCGGTTGTTCAAGCGATGGATGTAGCAGGTCGTTTAGGCTTTGTGAATATCACCATGACAACAAAAAGGCCCGATGAAGGCTAGCTTCTGTGTCCTGGTAAAGTCTAGTGCTAATTAGCACAAGTACTTACTAGTCAAGTACTACTAACCAGTACTACTAGCATAGTACTGGTTAAGTTGGCGTAGTACTTTTAACGCCTATCTAATATACGTCGCTTCGGTGGCGTATTTTTTTATGGGCTGGCTGTAAAAGCCATATTACGACTAGCGTATTACTAGTAAGCGTTATTCATCTACAGGCATTATCAATTTATAAGTGTCATTGATTGAAGGTGGGTTGAAGCGGTGTCCATGCAACATAATATTGAAAAGCAGTGGTACAGCAAACCGTCTTGGCTATGGTTGTTGGCGCCCCTTAGTGGTGTATTTTGGGGAGTGAGCCGCGCACGTAAAAAATGGCTAGTCCACCGTGCGTACCATCCACCCTGTCCAACGCTAGTGGTGGGGAATATTTCAGTTGGCGGGACGGGGAAAACCCCTTTTATTATTGCACTTGCCAATGCTTTAACGCAGTCGGGTTTGAAGCCCGTCATTATTTCTCGGGGCTATGGGGCAACGGTTGAAGGGGTAAAGTGTGTGCCCCTTAGTTCTTTTCAGGAGGCTTCTGTTAAAGATAGCTCTTTTAAAGAAAGCGCTTTTGAAAGTGGCTCTTTTGAAGAGCTTGCGCAAACTTATGGCGATGAACCCGTTATGATTGCGCA
>CALIUX010000098.1 GCA_938048505.1 uncultured Pseudomonadales bacterium | reverse complement strand
GGCGAAGAAAATCGCGATTACTTCTTAGAGGCAGGCGGTAAACAGTTTGAGTATATTCCTGCACTCAATGCGACTGATCGTCATATTGCGGCTCTATCGCAAATTCTGACAGAGCAATTGCACGGCTGGAATGTTGCCAGTGAAGAAGACATTACTCAACGTGATGAGCGCGCTAAGAAGTGTCCTCATAATCAGAAGCAAAATTAGTCTATTAGGTGGGCATGACTAATAGATATGGATAATCAGTATGGCTAATTAAGTGTGGTTAACTAGGTATGGTTAAATGTAGGGATATGTAAGTGTACTAAAGAAGTTTGTCGCAAAGGTGTGAGTGCCTTATCGGGCACTCACTGTGACAGCTTCTATCATATTCTCGCCGATGTTCTTAATCTCAAAGCGATAGCTCCCTATTTCAAAACTACAGAGCCCTTCAGGGATCATTTCTAAATACTCAAAGACGAGCCCGTTGAGCGTTTTGGGGCCGTCGGTAGGTAATGACCAATTGAGTTGTTTATTGATATCACGTATCGACGCTGAAGCCACAATGTGGAACCAACCATCGCCAATATCATTAATGTCTTCGGTTGCGTTGTCGCCGCCATCTGTACTGAATTCACCGACGATCTCTTCGAGTAAATCAACGAGTGTTGCCGCGCCTTGTACCTCACCGTATTCATCGACCACAATCGCTAACCGACGCTTTTCTTTTTGAAAGTTCATCAGTTGAATATGTAAAGGGGTTGATTCGGGAACAAAGTAGGGGGGTGACATGTGCTCCCTGATATGGCGCTCAATAACGTTCTCATCGCCACCGCGTAAAAAGCGAGCGGCTTTGCGCATATGCAGCACGCCAACAACATTGTTAATGTCACCAGCGTAAACGGGTAAGCGGGTGAAGTCGGTGGTGCGAATGAGCTCTAAGTTTTCGGCAATGTCACGTTCAAGGTCGATACCCGTAATGTCATTACGAGGGATCATAATATCTTCTACGGTGGTTTTCTCGAGGTCGAGCACATTGAGTAGCATACCTTGGTGCTGATCAGGTATGAGGTCACCGGCTTCATCAACCACTGTGCGTAGCTCTTCGGGTCGTAGGTGCTCGTTGCTACCTTTTTTCTCAGGGTCTATGCCTGCAAGCCGAACCAGTGTATTCGAGATGCCATTAACAAATATGACGCTAGGGTAAAGAATAAATAATAGCGGTTTGAGTAAAAAGCTGGCAGGGAAGGCAATTTTTTCGGGGTATGCTGCGGCCATCGTTTTAGGTGTGACTTCAGCAAAGACTAATACAATAAAAGTGAGAATCATCCCGCCAATTGCCACACCTGCCTGACCATATAAGCGCATACCAATAGCACCGACTAAAATCGTCGCATAGATATTAACAAGGTTATTCCCAATCAGAATAACGCCAAGTAGTCGGTCGGGGCGTTCTAGCAAGTCGCTCGCTCTTTTAGCGCCCTTATGGTGGTTGTTTACAAGATGCCGTAGCCGGTAACGGTTGAGTGAAAGCATGCTTGTTTCAGAGCTTGAGAAAAAAGCAGATAAAACAAGCAATATGCCAAGTGCAATAAAAAGCACCTGTATAGGTATGTCGTCCAAGAGAGGTAAAACCCTGCGTAATAAGATGCGTTAATGTTGAACCAGATCAAAGCGCTTCGCAAGGAATATTCATCCCTCATTCAGGCATTTAATACGGTCTATGCTCTATCTAGTCATGTCGGTCATCAGGGAAGTGCTGACGGCCCATTGACCTGATAAAGAGCATTTACGAAATCAATACTTCCAGAACGAATTTTGAGCCAAAGTAAGCCAGTAGCAAAAAGGCAAAGCCGGTCAGTGTCCAGCGCACAGCGATATTCCCTCGCCAGCCGAGTTTATATCGTCCCCATAACAGTATGGCAAAGGTGATCCATGACAGCACAGAAAATACGGTTTTATGTGCAAGATGTTGCGCCAGCATGTCATCAACAAACAAAATGCCGGGCACAATGGCTGCCGTCAGAAGGATAAGCCCTACCCAGACCAGTTCAAATAGCAATGATTCCATTGTTTGCAGTGGCGGCAATAGTCGCACAACGCCGGTTGCATTTCGGTTGCGTAATCGATGGTTTTGATACGCCAGGAGTAGTGCGTGCAATGCGGCAATCGCTAACGTGCTATATGCGAGTATTGATAGGATGACATGCGTTAGCATGCCATTGCTAAGCTTGATAACAGTAGGCGCCCCCGAGAAGAACAGCGCGGCCAGTAAAAGCAACGCATTCAGTGGTAATAACAGTACAAATAAGCTGCTGAGCGGTTTGCGTAAGCTGCTTACTAATACCAGTAGATTGGCAACCCAAAAAAACAACGGCGCGATGCGAAAAAGGCTAAAGTCTGGGCCTTGTGGAGTGATGATAAGCTCATAAGCTGCGATAGCATGGCTAATCAAAGCCGCACAGATCATTGCGAAAACAAATGCAGGGGGTCGGCTTTGGCGCTGGCGTAGGGCTTTTATAATAAAAAACCAAGCGGTGCCATAAAGTGCTAGCGAAAGGGTTATGGGCATATAATAAGCTCTGTGTTGAGTGGTGCACTGCGATGATGGGTTAAAATCATCGTCGGTGGCTGCTTTTGTTTATGTACTGTTAATGGTTATCGTTGACGGTTAGGGTAGTGGTTATGACCCCCGTTTTGCAAGGATGTTTTAGTATGGTGGCTTGGAAGTCATCGAGTCGTTATAATTTCCCCCTAATTTAATCTCCCTGCAATCTTGCACTGCGTTTCGCGTGACAAGGTTTTGCGCTACAAGTGATGGCCTAGCCCTCAGGATGGCAAACTGCTTATGTTTCAAAATCTTTCAGACCGCTTAAGTCGTTCATTAAGCAAAATTACGGGTAAAGCCCGACTCAATCACGATAATATCCAGGATACTTTGCGTGAGGTGCGTAAGGCGCTATTGGAGGCTGATGTTGCCTTGCTTGTTGTTAAAGCCTTTGTCACACGCGTTCGTAAGCGCGCACAGGGTGTTGAGGTCTCGCGAGCCCTTAACCCCGGCCAGCAATTTTTAAAGATTGTTGAAAGCGAGTTAGCTGCAGTCATGGGCGAAGCCAATGAAACGTTGAATCTCGCTGCAAAGCCTCCAGCGGTTGTCATGATGGCGGGCTTGCAAGGTGCGGGTAAAACGACTTCGGTTGCCAAACTGGCTAAGTTTTTAAAAGAAAAGCAAAAAAAGAAAGTATTGGTCGTATCGGCTGATATCTACAGACCGGCTGCAATTAAACAGCTAGAAACCCTTGCGGGTGAAGTGGAGGCCGAGTTTTTTCCATCCAGTGCAGATCAGAAGCCTATCGATATTGCCAATGGTGCTATTGAGCAAGCTAAAAAGATCTTTGCTGATGTGGTCATTGTGGATACGGCAGGCCGGCTGCACATTGATGATGAGCTTATGGATGAGATTAAATCTCTTCATGCAGCAATTGATCCAATCGAGACGCTTTTTGTAATCGATGCCATGATTGGTCAGGATGCTGTGAATACCGCAAAGGCTTTTGATGAGGCGCTCCCTCTGACGGGGGTGATTCTGACTAAGGCTGATGGCGATGCGCGTGGTGGTGCAGCGCTTTCGGTTAGGCATGTGACGGGCAAACCTATCAAATTCTTAGGTATGGGTGAGAAAGTCGATGCGCTAGAGCCTTTCCATCCTGAGCGTTTGGCATCTAGGATTCTGGGTATGGGCGATGTTATGTCGCTGATTGAAGAGGCTGAGTCAAAGCTTGATAAAGCCAAAGCCGACAAACTTGTTCAAAAGGTGAAGAAAGGCAAAAGCTTTGACCTTGAAGATCTTAGAGATCAATTGCAGCAAATGCAGAATATGGGCGGCATGACCTCTGTTTTAGAAAAGCTGCCGGGAATGGGCAATATTGCGCAGATGGCAGAGCAGGCAAATGTTACCTCTCAGTTTAAGCAGATGGACGCGATTATTAATTCGATGACACCCGCAGAGCGCCAAAACCCCGACATTTTAAATGGCTCGCGTAAGCGACGTATTACTGTTGGCTCCGGTACTGATATTCAAGATTTGAATCGTTTGCTTAAGCAGCACAAGCAAATGGCTAAGATGATGAAAAAGATGAAAGGCGGCGGCATGGCTAAAATGATGCGAGGAATGAATGGCATGCTGGGCGGTGCTGGAGGCCTGCCGCCAATGCGCTAGTGAGCATTATTTGCGCAAAAAGATAAAATTAATTGATCAAACGCTATACACAGCCAACTCTTTTCAGTAAAATGCGCCGCCTTTCGTGGGACGAGTGCGTCTATGGACTGTAGTCAGCCCTTAGCTTAAGTGCGTACTAGCTCGCACCTTGATTTAACCCATTAACTTGGAAGATACATACATGGTAACCATTCGTTTAGCGCGTGGCGGTTCAAAAAAACGCCCTTTTTATCATTTGACAGTGACTGACAGCCGCAGTGCCCGTAATGGCCGCTACATTGAGCGTGTTGGCTTTTTTAACCCACTTGCTCGCGGTCAAGAAGAAAGCCTTCGTATTGATCTTGAGCGTATTGAGCACTGGGTAAGTCACGGCGCACAATTGTCTGACCGTGTTAGCAAATTGCTTAAAGATAACAAGCAAGAAGCAGCCGCTGCCTAATTACGACTGAGCATACGCTATGTCAGATCGTATTGCCGTCGGCCAGTTGGCTGGCGTTTTTGGTGTTAAAGGCTGGGTGAAAGTCCGGTCCAGCACTGAACCAGAAAAAAATATTGTTGATTACCAGCCTTGGTTTCTCAAAACCCCGCATGGCCTTAAAGAAGTTGTTGTTGATGACTTTGCCCTGCGGCCTCAAGGTTTGGTTGTTCATATAAAAGATTATGATGACCGAGATCAGGCGCTTGCTTTAGGTAAAGCGGTGATTGAGGTGAATAAATCGCTATTGCCAGATTTAAATCAAGACGATTTTTACTGGCATGAACTGATCGGTTTAAAAGTTCATGTTGTGCCGGGTGAATCGTTGGCAGACCAAAACAACTCAGATCCAGTGCTTTTGGGTGAAGTAAAAGGGTTGTTAGAAACGGGCGCTAATGATGTGCTAGTGGTTAAGCCGTGCGCCGATAGTATTGATGATCGAGAGCGGCTTGTGCCGTACTTGCCTGGTCAATTTGTTTTGAGTATTCAGCCTGATAAAGGCTTTATTGAAGTTGATTGGGATCCGGATTTTTAATCCATAAGGGTTTTGAAGGCTATTTGCAGGTTTTATTATGAAAGTAGCCGTTGTCACGCTCTTCCCTGAAATGTTTGCGGCAATCACTGAATATGGTGTGACGCGTAAAGCTGTTAAGAGTGGTGCCGTTGATGTGCGTTTGTTTAATCCTCGTGATTTTACACATGACAAACATAGAACGGTAGATGATCGCCCTTATGGTGGTGGCCCAGGCATGGTAATGATGGCTGAGCCGCTCATTGCAGCAGTCGGCGCCGCTAAAGAGTGGCAAGATCAGCTTGCAACGGTAATTTACTTATCGCCGCAAGGGCAGACTTTGTCCCAAGGTGGGGTAAAGCAGCTAAGCCAGCAGGGAAACCTGATTTTAATTGCGGGTCGTTATGAGGGGGTTGATGAGCGCTTTATTGAGGCGTGTGTCGATCAAGAATTATCGATTGGTGATTATGTTTTAAGTGGCGGTGAGCTGCCGGCTATGGTGCTGCTGGATGCGATTATGCGCTTGCAGCCGGGCGTATTGGGTGACGCAACATCTGCGACTCAAGACTCTTTTGAGCATGGCTTGTTAGACTGCCCGCATTATACGCGGCCTGATGTTTTTGACGGACAAGTGGTGCCAGAAGTATTGTTATCAGGTGACCATAACCGCATTGCCCAGTGGCGCTTGCAGCAGTCTTTGGGGAGAACGCAGGCGCGAAGGCCCGACTTGCTGCAAGATACAAATTTAAATCAAGCCGAGCAGGCGTTACTCGATGAGTATCGCAGAGGCTTAAAAATAGATTAACAAGCAATGGCTGATAACGAGCGATTGTTCAGATTTTACGACTAGCTGAGAAGCTACATATACTTATTAGTGGGAGCATGCCATGAGTTCTAAGAACAAAATCATCCAGGAGCTGGAAAACGAGCAGCTCAAAAAAGATGTCCCTGAATTTGCGCCAGGTGATACCGTTGTTGTTCAGGTTCGAGTTGTTGAAGGTGAGCGTTCGCGCTTGCAGGCTTACGAAGGTGTTGTTATTGGTAAGCGTAACCGCGGCCTTAACTCAGCTTTTACTGTGCGTAAAATGTCTCATGGCATTGGTGTTGAGCGAACATTTCAAACCCATAGTCGTCAGGTTGAAGAAATTCATGTTAAGCGTCGTGGTGACGTTAGACAGGCTAAGCTTTACTACTTGCGTGAATTAACAGGTAAGGCGGCTCGTATTAAAGAGAAGTTGGCTAAATAAACTAGCGAACCTATCATCAAAAAGCGGCTTAATGCCGCTTTTTTTGTTTTTAGTTTTATTAATTTATGGTTTTCATGAACCATGCTTTGTATGGCTTGTCATTCTTAGCAAGACCTAGCGTGATCAGGTTGGGTGCAGCTCTGCCTCGACAAATAGATGTAATATTGTCTTTTTCATTGATAATGCATTATTCTTAATTGACGCCAAGCTTATCTGCCTACTAGTTGGTAGATTGTCTTGCTTGAACTTGCTTAAATGTATGAATGTGCAGTATTAAGCGTTTAGATGTTGATAAATTGGGAGCTGGCGCAATATAAAGCTTCAATGAAAAGCAATTCTGTAGAGCAATAAAATTGGTTTAAGACGTTTATGCCATAAACCGATGAAATTAGTTAATCCAGTTGGCGCAATTGCGTTAAGGCTAAAAATTCTGTTGTGAGTAACTTTATGAAAAAACATGTTTCGGTTTTATTTTCGCGCATTGCAGCGCTTGCCATTGCGGCATCGTGTAGTGCATCGGTCCTGGCTGCTGAAAAAGCTGAAAGTATCGACAAGGTAAGAACAGCAATCAGTGCTGCGTGGCAACAAGCTAAGCCGGGTATTGTTATCAGCGATATTGAGCAAACAGAAGTGCCAGGCATCTACAAGGTCAGTGTAGGCCCTTCTTCAAATATATATAGTACTGCAGACGGTAAAAACTTTATTGTCGGTGATTTATTCCGCGTACAGCCAAACAAAATCAGTAATGTCACTGAAGAGGCGCGCAACGGCGATAGAGCTAAAGCTGTTGCCTCGGTTAAAGATAAAGACATGGTGATTTTCCCCGCTAAAGGCGAGAAAAAAGCGCGCATGTATGTTTTTACTGATGTAGATTGCTATTACTGCCAAAAGCTTCATCACAATATGGATAAAATGAATGAGATGGGCATTGAGGTTGCGTATCTTGGTTATCCTCGCGCAGGTATAGGAAGTGGTTCTTACAATAAAATTGCTTCAGCTTGGTGTGCAGATGATCGTTTAACGGCTTTGACTAAACTGAAAAACCGTCAAGAAATCACAACCAATGTTTGTGACAACAACCCTATCGATTCGCAATATAACTTGGGTCGTGAGATTGGCTTGTCAGGCACGCCGGCTCTTGTTCTTGAAGACGGTGAGTTGATTGCAGGCTTTCTTGAGCCGGATGCATTAGCAGGTCGCCTAGGCCTTAAATAAGCCCTAATACGCTTTTTAGCCACTTTGAAAAACCCTACTGTTATGCAGTGGGGTTTTTGCATTTTTACGGTGCAGGTTTTTTCTTAGTGTGATTTTTGGATATGTTGACACGCCTAATGCCTACCAGTATCGTAGCGACCCTTTTTGTGATGTTTTTTGCCATTAATTGTGGTGATCGTCGCTTAAAAACTGCTAAAACATCGCTTAAAAACTAAAATAGTCATCATGAGGTGGGTTTTGAAAACCGTAAAAATAGGTATTTGTGGTCTAGGCACCGTAGGTAGCGGCACATTTAATGTGATTTCGCGAAATCAAGCGGAAATTAATGCGCGTGCAGGCTGCAATATTGAAATTACACAGGTTGGAGCCCGTCGTGATAATCCTGCCTGTGATACATCTAATACACAGGTGTCGAGAGATATCTTTGGTGTTGTCAGTAATCCCGAAATTGAGATTGTTGTTGAGCTGATTGGCGGTACGACGATTGCTAAAGATGTTGTCATGAAGGCAATTGAAAATGGCAAGCATGTCGTTACGGCTAACAAGGCCCTAATTGCCGAGTTTGGTAATGAGATCTTTGCTGCAGCAAATGCTAAAGGTGTTGCGGTTGCTTATGAGGCCGCTGTTGCCGGAGGCATCCCTATTATCCGCGCTTTGCGTGAGGGTCTTGCTGCAAATAAGGTGGAGTGGCTTGCAGGCATTATAAATGGTACGGGCAATTTCATTCTGACCGAAATGCGTGACAAGGGACGTTCATTTGAAGATGTTTTGGCCGAAGCGCAAGCGCTGGGCTATGCTGAGGCGGACCCAACTTTTGATGTTGAAGGTATTGATGCGGCGCATAAGCTTGTGATCTTGGCATCACTGGCATTCGGTATGCCGTTGCAGTTTGATAAGGCGTATTGCGAGGGCATTGCACATATTGCTCCCCAAGATGTTGAGTATGCAAATGAGCTTGGCTACCGTATTAAACATTTAGGCATTGCACGCCGACATGATAATGGCGTGGAGTTACGTGTGCACCCTACCTTTATCCCTGAAAAGCGTTTAATCGCAAATGTTGATGGCGTTTCCAATGCGGTACTTGTTAAGGGTGATGCCGTTGGGGCAACGCTTTACTATGGTCCTGGTGCAGGCAGTGAGCCGACGGCCTCAGCTGTTATTTCGGATGTGGTTGATCTTGCGCGAATGGCATCGGCTAAGGCGGAGAATCGAGTTCCTTCTTTGGGCGCTATACCGAGTAGTCTGACTGATCGTGATATTTTGCCTATTAGTGAGATTCAAACCAGTTATTACTTGAGGTTGTCAGCTCTCGATAAGCCAGGTGTTTTATCCAAAGTGACTCAAATATTGAGTGATCGTGGTATCAGTATAGAGGCGCTTATTCAAAAAGAGCCTGCTGCCGGTCAAGAGGCTGTGCCGATTATTGTTTTAACTAATATTGTTAAAGAGCAGGCGATGGATTCGGCTATTGGTGATATTCAGGCTCTTGAGGCAGTTGTTGGCGCCGTTGTGCGCATCCGTGTTGAATCGTTAGATTGATCCATTTATTAATACAGTGGTTTGTGTGTTAATTAATGCATGAATGAATAGAGGTGGCATTGTGAAATTTATTAGTACGCGAGGCAAGGCGCCTGCGTTAGGTTTTGAAGAAGTTGTTCTGACGGGTTTGGCAACGGATGGCGGCCTATATGTACCTGAAACAATTCCTCAGTTTAGCACTGAAGAAATTGCGGCTATGCGTGGCCTGCCTTACAACGAGCTGGCATTTAAGATAATGGCTCCTTTTGTTGATGGTGCGGTGAGTGACCATGATTTAAAAGACATTATTGATCGGTCGTATGCAACATTCCGTCATAGTGCTATTGCGCCGCTTGTGCAAACAGGGCACAACGAATGGATTCTTGAGTTGTTCCAAGGGCCTACTTTGGCGTTTAAGGATTTTGCATTACAGTTCTTGGGTAATCTGCTAGACCATATACTTGAGAAGCGTCAGCAAAAAGTCGTCATTATGGGAGCAACATCAGGTGATACTGGTTCAGCTGCAATTGAAGGGTGTCGCTCCTGTAAGCATGTGGATATTTTCATTTTGCATCCACATAAGCGCGTATCGGATGTGCAGCGCCGCCAAATGACGACCGTTCTAGAGGACAATGTGCACAACATTGCTCTAGAAGGTAACTTTGATGATTGTCAGAATATGGTCAAGGCAAGCTTTGCTGACCAGTCGTTTTTGCCCGATGGCCGACAGCTTGTTGCGGTGAACTCCATTAACTGGGCCAGAATCATGGCGCAGATCGTATATTATTTTTATGCTGGTCTTGCTTTAGGCTCACCGGCTCGCCCCATTTCATTCTCTGTGCCGACGGGTAATTTTGGAGATATCTTTGCGGGTTATTTGGCGAGCAAAATGGGCTTGCCGATTGATCAGTTGGTGATTGCAACCAATCAGAATGATATTTTGCATCGCTGTATTAGTGAAAATGATCACTCTAAGCAAGCGTTGCAGCATTCATTGTCACCTAGCATGGATATCATGGTCTCAAGTAATTTTGAACGTATGCTATTCGACTTATATGATCGTGATGGTGCGGCGATTGATGGGCTGATGCAAGACTTTAAGTCTGGCAATATGACATTAGCAGATGCACCGCTTAAGCGTGCGCGTGAGTTGTTTAGTAGTTATAGGCTCGGTGATGAGGAAGTTCTCAGTGTTATTTCTGAGGTCTTTGAAAGCACAGAGTACCTACTTGATCCTCATACGGCTATTGGTTTAGAGGCGGCTCGTAAGACGCGGCGTGATCATTCTGTACCGATGGTTTGCTTGGCGACGGCGCATCCGGCTAAGTTTCCGGAGGCGATTCAAAAAGCGGGTTGTGAAGATCCTGCATTACCCCA
>CALIUX010000097.1 GCA_938048505.1 uncultured Pseudomonadales bacterium | reverse complement strand
AAAAGTATCATACTGAGTTGGAGTATGTAAGATAGGTAGTTTGTTGCGCTGGCATTGTTCACATGCGCTGATGATGATGCCTTGCCAATGTTGAAATTTCTTTTCTAAGCGCTCGGCAGTTAATTTAACTTCGCCTCGTTCAGTTAGCAGGGGTGTGATTTCTGTTACACCTAATTCGGTTGCTTTTTGCAAAACAAAATCCCAGCGTTCACCTCGTGATAGCCCTATAGCTAAGTGGCTATACAGGGGTGACTCACGGTCAACATTGACCTTATCTCCTAGCGCCACCGTAGCTTCTTTTTTTGAAATATCTAACAGTGTTGTTGGATATTCGCCTCCCTGCCCGTTAAATAGTATTAGCTCTCTGCCGGCCTTCATGCGTAAAACCTTACCGAGATAATGTGCCGTTTTGTCGTCGAGAGTGAGAGATGTATTGGGTGTGAGAGGGCTGGGTGTGTAAACGCGGGGAATTCTCATGGGCTTATTACGGAGTGTAAAAGTGTATTTTCAGATGGAAGATAAAAAATAAGCCGCATAAGCGGCTTATTGATAAGGCTGAATTTATTCTTCTTCCTCGGAGGGTAGTAACCCGAGGTTATCGATTAAATGTGTTGTTGCTTCGGCTTGATTCATTGTATAAAAATGCAGGCCTGGCGCATCATTCTCTAGTAGCACTTCACAAAGTTCACTGACTATATCGAGTCCAAACGCTTTGATGCTTTGAGCATCGTCGCCATAGCTGTCTAGCTTCTTTTGCATCCATCGTGGGATTTCAGCACCGCAATTTTTACTAAAGCGCAACAAATTTTTATAATTTGTGATGGGCATAATGCCTGGGTAAATAGGTTGCTCAATACCCGTTTCACGGCAGTGGTCGATAAAATAAAAGTAGCTATCAGCGTTGTAAAAATATTGAGTGATGGCTGAGTTAGCGCCTGCCTCAAATTTTTTCTTTAAGTAGTAAATGTCACTATCGTAATGTTCAGATTCTGGGTGGATTTCGGGGTAGGCGGCCACTTCTAAATGGAAATGATCACCTGTTTCCTTACGGATGAACTCGACAAGTTCATTTGCATACACCATTTGATATGAACCGCCCATGCCTGATGGCATGTCACCACGTAACGCGACAATACGATTAACACCCATTGCTTTATATTCATTCAGCAAAGTGATCATAGACTCTTCATTGTCACCACCAAATGATAAATGTGGTGCAACTCGGCTGCCTTTTTGCTGTATAGACGCAACCATATCTTTTGTATTGTCTCGCGTTGAACCGCCTGCACCATAAGTGACTGAAAAAAACTCTGGCTCAAAATGAGCGAGTGCACTATGGACTTGTGCGAGTTTTTCTTTTCCAGCATCTGTTTTGGGCGGAAAAAACTCAAAACTTAAACGTAAATTGTCAATTTCATTCATGGGGTTTCCCCTCTGTTAATCTGCTCATTATACATTTTTGCATAATATGGGCCGTTATTTAGATTAGCCATGAGCTGATTGAAATGGCCAGCGATCATAATATTACAAAGCGCTGGGGTATCACTAAAAAAGCAAGCTATTATGAAATTCATAGCTTGATATTGTACTAAGCCACGATTAAACCGTTTTTTTTAAATCGATTTAATCGCAGTTTAGTGATTAGTACTTGTAACTAATATTGCAATTAATATTGTGTATCTAGTACTTATAACTTTCTGGCTTGAACGGCCCATCAACATCTACATTGATGTATTGAGCTTGTGTTTGCGTGAGCTGCGTCAAAACACCGTCAAAGCCTTCTACCATGGCTTTAGCTACTTCTTCATCGAGCTTTTTCGGTAGTAGTTTTACATAGATTGCATCGGCTTTTTGTGCTTCAGGCAAGTCTGCAAATTTTTCTTCATATAAATACATCTGTGCAAGCACTTGATTGGCAAAGCTGCCATCCATAATACGACTTGGGTGGCCTGTAGCATTCCCTAAGTTCACTAAGCGACCTTCAGAAAGCAGTAATAAATGATCATCCGTTTCTTTGTTGCGATACACTTTGTGTACTTGTGGTTTAACTTCTTCCCACTCCCAGTTTTCGCGCATATAAGCTGTATCAATCTCGTTATCGAAATGGCCAATATTACAGACCACTGCACGAGACTTTAATGTTTGTAGCATGGCATTGTCGCAAACATTAATGTTGCCAGTAGTTGTAACAATGAGATCCGTTGTGCTTAAAAGAGATACATTAATATCAGCAATGTTGCCTGTATTCACTCCGTTATTGTAGGGCGATACAACTTCAAAGCCATCCATGCAGGCTTGCATGGCACAGATTGGATCAATTTCGGTTACTTTAACAATCATGCCTTCTTGGCGAAGTGAAGCAGCAGACCCTTTCCCCACATCACCATAACCAATTACCAACGCTTTTTTACCCGATAACAAATGGTCTGTGCCACGCTTGATGGCATCATTTAAGCTATGGCGACAGCCATATTTATTATCATTCTTAGATTTGGTTACAGCGTCATTTACATTAATAGCGGGGACTTTTAATGTGCCTTTCTCAAGCATTTCTAACAAACGATGGACGCCTGTTGTGGTCTCTTCTGAAATACCGTGGATACTGGCTAGCATATCACCGTATTTATTATGGACCATTTCGGTTAAGTCACCGCCATCATCCAAAATAATATTCGCATCCCAAGGCTTTCCATTTTCTAATATGGTTTGTTCGATACACCATAAAAACTCTTCTTCTGTTTCGCCTTTCCATGCGAATACCGGAATGCTTGCGGCTGCGATTGCAGCGGCTGCATGATCTTGTGTGGAAAAAATATTACAGCTAGACCAGCGCACGTCAGCCCCTAAGTCGACGAGAGTTTCGATCAGTACGGCTGTTTGAATTGTCATGTGAATACAGCCCATGATTTTGGCGCCTTTGAGTGGCTGTGCTGCATGGTATTTTTTGCGTAATGCCATTAATGCTGGCATTTCACCTTCAGCAATTTGTATCTCGCGTCGGCCAAATGCGGCAGCAGCATCAAACTCTTCTTGTGTTGTTGCTGCAACTTTAAAATCAGTAAAATTATTGTTTGCTGAAATAGTCATAAAAAATGCCTGTCATATCGGTTTTCAATTTAAGAATGCATCTTAGATTGATGAATATAAAAATACGTTACAATGCGGCTTTTAGCGCATCGGCTTTATCGGTTTTTTCCCATGTGAAATCGGCATGCTCACGGCCAAAGTGTCCATAAGCCGCTGTTTGACGATAGATAGGGCGCAATAAATCAAGCATTTCAATTAGACCTCTAGGGCGTAAGTCAAAATGCTCTCTGACTAATTGCGCAATGGTTTGGTCGTCTGCTTTGCCTGTACCAAAAGTATTAACCGAAATCGAAGTCGGTTCGGCTACGCCAATGGCATAGCTCACTTGGATTTCACATTTTTCTGCTAAGCCTGCTGCAACAATGTTTTTCGCAACATAGCGCCCGGCATAGGCCGCAGAACGGTCAACTTTTGAAGGGTCTTTACCGCTAAATGCACCGCCACCATGACGCGCCATACCGCCGTAGGTATCAACAATAATTTTCCTGCCGGTTAGGCCGCAATCGCCAACAGGGCCGCCAATGATGAATTGGCCAGTAGGGTTGATATGAAATTGTGTTCCACTATGCAACCATTCTTCAGGTAATACAGGCTTGATAATTTCTTCTAATACCGCCTCTTGAAGAGTGGCTAGCGAAACATCTGGGTCATGTTGTGTGGATAAAACAACAGCATCTACGGCAAC
>CALIUX010000096.1 GCA_938048505.1 uncultured Pseudomonadales bacterium | reverse complement strand
TTAGGGTGTTCAGCTTTAATGCCCAAATATTGCTGCATCATTGGGGTATGTTTTGCGGTAGCGGCGGGTGCTGGCATGGTGATCGCTCTTGCTCAAGTCAAACGGCGCAAGATTGTATCAAAGTGCGAGTGTTCTATGTGAAGGGCGGGCGTTTAAAAGAATAAAAGCCATTGCATGTGGCGTGCTAGGCTAATGTGAATAACCGTAAGGTGCGTCTCAGTTAAGCGGCAGGCGCCTCACCGGATACCATCGCGTACAAGACATACACATGGCGTAGCCACTGCATGATGCCAAAAATAATCCAGCCATGATTAATCATAGAAAGCTTTGAATTAGCGTGCCCAAAAGGGTCATTGCAAACACGGTTGGCGACGAGTTGAAACTTGTATAAAAAATAATAGTGGCCCAATAAAATAGGGTACTGCACAACTAGCCAAATAGGTTGCAAGCGCTCCTGTAAAACAAGGTAGCTAATGCAGACAGAAATGACTTCTAAAATAACAAAACCAAAGCCGACAGCTGCGGGATTCCAACGATACTGCTGCCCTTGCTTTTTTTCTTCGTCTGATAAAGTTTGGCATAAACCAGTAAAGAAAAAAATATGAAAAGCTGCGCGTAATATGGGCATGTTTTTCTTTTGCTGATGCTCGCCTAAAAGTTGCCAGTTTTTAAAAAACCAATAAAAACCATACAAGCCCATTGTGCAAAGGTAGAGCGCTGTGAACTTGCTCATTGAGACGACGTAAAAAGGCGTAGGTTTTTGAGCGTTTTGCATTATGTCAGCACACTAAATCTGTGAGAAAGAATGGAACCCGAATAGGCTAAAAGAAATATTGGGGGTAAAGCGATAAAAACAGTATTCAGTTGCTTTAATGGCTAATGATTCATCAGCGACTGAATACTGTTTTGAGTAGTAAACGTAAGGGGTGATTTTTATTTAAATATGTTTAACCGCATCAATTTCATATTCAATATCCCCGCCTGGTGCTTTAACAAACGCTACATCACCCACCTCTTTACCAATCAATGCTCTGGCAATAGGTGAGCCAACGGAGATTTTGTTATTTTTAATATCGGCTTCGTCTTCACCCACAATTTTGTATGTGAGTTGTTCATCGGTCTCAACATTAATGATATCAACCGTTGTGCCAAAAATAACTTTCTCACTGGCTGGGATCGTCGTGATATCAATAATTTGTGCAAAAGAAAGCTTGCCTTCAATTTCTTGAATGCGGCCTTCACAGAAACCCTGTTGTTCTCGGGCTGCGTGATACTCGGCGTTTTCTTTTAAATCACCGTGTTCACGCGCTTCTGCAATAGCTTGAACAATGCGAGGCCGATCGACTTTTTTGAGTTGATCGAGCTCATCTTGCAATGCCTTTGCACCTTCTACCGTCATCGGGACTTTATTTACTGACATGATTCAATACCTTTATGCAAATCTTGTAAGCGACGCACTTGTTGTTCTGTGCCAAATTGGAGTGCCATACAAATGGCATCAGCAGCGGCGAGAGTCGTTGTGTAATACACACTATTGCTCTCAGCGCTTCGGCGGATGGCCGCAGAATCTTTAATCGCTTGCTCGCCTTCAGTGGTATTGATTACTAATGATACATCGCGATTTTTGATCATATCAACAATATGCGGGCGCCCTTCGGTCACCTTATTGACAACCTCGACAGAAACGCCAGCCTCTTGAAGTTTGGCAGCCGTGCCGCGTGTTGCAACTAACTCAAAACCGAGTTCAACAAGCGATTTACACATTGGGACCGCATCGTCTTTATCAAAATCCCTGACACTCACAAAGGCTTTGCCTGAGGTTGGCAGTTCTGAGCCCGCACCAGATTGCGCTTTAGAAAAGGCTTCGGCAAAGGTATCGCCTACACCCATGACTTCACCGGTCGATTTCATCTCTGGCCCTAAGATCGGGTCAACAGCAGGGAATTTATTGAACGGGAAAACCGCTTCTTTAACACTGAAGTATTTGGGAATAATTTCTTGTGTAAAGCCTTGCTCTGCAAGCGAGACACCTGTCTGTACGCGTGCGGCTACTTTTGCCAGTGACACACCAATGCATTTTGAGACAAATGGGACAGTACGCGAGCCACGCGGGTTGACCTCGATGATATAAATTTCACCATCTTGGTAAGCAAGCTGTGAGTTCATCAAGCCAATGACGCCGAGTTCAAGCGCCATTTTGCGCACTTGCTCGCGCATAGCATCTTGTACATCTTCAGGTAGCGAGTAGGGTGGTAAAGAGCATGCTGAATCACCAGAGTGAACACCACATTGCTCGATATGCTGCATGATGCCGCCAATCACTACATCTTTACCGTCTGAAACCGCATCAATATCAACTTCGATAGCGCTATTCAAGAAGTGATCAAGTAAAACGGGTGCGTCATCAGATGCTTGAACCGCTTCACGCATATAGCGTTTCAGTTCTTGCTCGTTGTGTACAATTTCCATTGCGCGGCCGCCCAGTACATAAGAAGGGCGTACAACCAATGGGTAGCCTACGTCTTTGGCGGCACTGATGGCTTCTTCTGTTGAGCGAACAATAGCGTTTGAGGGCTGCTTGAGACCTAGACGCTCGATCATTTGCTGGAAGCGTTCACGGTCTTCTGCGCGGTCAATCGCTTCGGGGCTGGTCCCAATAATTGGTACGCCTTCTGCCTCTAAGGCGCGGGCTATCTTAAGTGGTGTTTGACCACCAAATTGCACAATCACGCCTTTAGGTTTTTCTTTGTGTACGATTTCAAGTACATCTTCAAGTGTGACGGGCTCAAAATATAAGCGGTCTGATGTGTCGTAATCCGTTGAAACTGTTTCGGGGTTGCAGTTGACCATGATGGTTTCAAAACCATCATCACGTGCCGCAAGGGCTGCGTGAACACAGCAGTAATCGAACTCAATACCCTGACCAATACGGTTAGGGCCACCGCCGAGCACCATGATCTTTTCACGGTTTGAAGGCTGTGATTCGCACTCTTCATCATAGCTTGAATACATGTACGCTGTGGCAGTTGAAAACTCTGCTGCACAAGTATCGACACGCTTATAAACAGGATGAATCTCAAGCTTATGACGATGGTCGCGTACCATTTTTTCACTGACAGCTAGCAACTGGCCTAAACGCTTATCTGAAAAGCCTTTGCGCTTGAGCTGGAACATGGTGGCGGCGTCAATTTCGCTCAAGGGCTTTGAGCTGAGAGCTTGTTCTAGCTGTACGAGCTCTTCTATTTGCACTAAGAACCAGCGATCAATTTTAGATGTATTAAATACTTCCTCAACGCTCATGCCTGCACGGAACGCATCGGCAACATACCAAATACGATTTGCACCAGGGGTGGCAAGGTCTTGGCGGATGGCCTGTAATGCTGTGTCACTGGTTAGATCAACATGTGGCTCAAAACCACAAGAGCCAACCTCTAGGCCACGTAAGGCCTTTTGGAGTGACTCTTGGAAGTTGCGGCCAATAGCCATGACTTCGCCAACCGACTTCATTTGTGTGGTGAGGCGGGCATCGGCATCGCCAAACTTTTCAAAAGTGAAGCGTGGAATTTTGGTGACAACATAGTCAATTGATGGCTCAAAAGAGGCTGGCGTAACGCCACCGGTAATATCATTTTGAAGCTCATCAAGTGTGAATCCGACTGCCAGCTTTGCCGCAATTTTTGCGATCGGAAAGCCGGTAGCTTTAGACGCCAATGCAGACGAGCGTGAAACACGAGGATTCATTTCAATGACCACCATGCGGCCATTGTCGGGGTTGACGGAGAACTGTACGTTAGAGCC
>CALIUX010000095.1 GCA_938048505.1 uncultured Pseudomonadales bacterium | reverse complement strand
TAAGGTCGCCAATGGTGTAATTGAGCTGTGCAGTGACAATTTTCATTATATAAATTCCTCTTTACGCCCATAAGTGCCTGCCAACCATGCAACATAATCAGCGTTTTCACACATCGTCTTGCCAACACTATCAGAGAGTTTGGCGACGGGGCGCCCATTGACTTCAAATACCTTCATCACAATATTCAATGGTGTGTAACCCAAATCATTAGTGAGGTTGGTACCAATACCAAAACCAGTTTGAATATGCCCATTAAATGTTTTGTGGAGGTCAATCATTTTTTCGACATTGAGTCCATCGCTCCAAATGGCTCTTTTGGTTTTAGGGTCTACCCCCAGCTCTTTCAGACGAGTAATTAACTTCTCGCACCAGATTTTAGGATCACCTGAATCATGGCGAAAACCATCAAACTGCTTGGCAAAATACAGGTCAAGCATTTCGCAAAAGCTATCCATACCAATAACATCCGTTAATGCATCACCAAGAGAGCCACGGAACTCTTGCGCCCATGCATTAAAAGCATTCTTTTGGCCATCAAGTGGGTGACCCAGTGCCTGCCAAGTTTGCAGATATTCATGTGCCATCGTGCCTATCGGTTTGATGTTATGTTCGCGTGCGAGATAATAATTTGATGTGCCAACTAAATACTGGGGCACTTTGAGACAAAGCGTATGTAAGACATCAGCGTGCCATTCTTTACTGAAGCGACGGCGTGTCCCAAAGTCTGTAAAATTAAAACCCTCAAGCCCTGGCTCCTGCTCAATTTGTTGGATTTTTTCGGCAAGACGCCTGCGACCTTCGTCAAAATCCGGCTCTTGTACGGTGTGCCGGTACCAGAGTTCATTGACTATCGATAAAACATATATTTCCCAAAGAGTTGTTTTTAGCATAGGGCCTTCGGCATAGATGTCGATCCCGCCATCCGCTTCCTGCACAACTATTTGACGATGGTCTAGCGTAAAGTCACTCAGGAAGTCTAAGTAGTCTTCGCTTAGATGCGGCTCCTTTGCTAAGTAGCATAATTCACTTTCGGTGAACTTTAGTTCAGAAATTAACGCCAACTGTTCCCGTATCGCGCCAATAAGCGGTGTTAGGTCAACACCTTTATTCCTGCATTTAAAGCGATACTTAGCCATTGCACCAGGATACTGGTGCAAATTAACCTGCTGCATACTGAATTTGTACTTATCTGTATCCAGCAGGCTGGTAATGATAGGTTTGTTCTGATCTCTCATAGAGATGTCCTTTTAGGTGTTATTTAACGAGATTCCGGATTAGCTAGCTTCCAGCTCGGCGGTGCGAGTCATAAATTTCGCTCCAGCCTGCTTCATCTCTTCTAGTGCTGCATTAATCGTTTCTTCAGCAATCCCTCGGCAAGCCTCCAGATTAACGATGACATCAAAGCCAGCTTGCAAAAGTTGTAAGACAGTCAGTTTTACACAATAATCCGTTGCCAAGCCACCACAGATGACCGTCGTTATATTCCTGCACTTTAAGAACTCAATCACCCCAGTAGGCATTTTGTTATGCAGGTCGTGATAACAGGCGCCGTAAGGGTGCATATTAGGTTCCACACCCTTAAATACAGCGAAGTCATAGTCTGCAGTATCCGGAAGGCCTTCAATAAGTTCGAACCCTTTTGTGCCTGGCACGCAGTGCATTTTCCAGCGAATATCAACGTTATCACCTTCAACGTCGGTAAATGGGGCGCCTTTATCACCCGCTGCCCATATGGCTGTCACCGGATGAGCATCTTTTGATACCACACGTATAGCCGCAAACTCAGCTTGCTGATTAAGTGGCGTAACGATTTCTGTGCCACCTGGCACGGGTAATTCATAGGGGCAAATCGGGGTGAATCCATTCTGAGGATCTATATCAAAACTTGCAGTAACCGCTTTATCAACTTTCATGAGTGCCTCCTTTACTTGGCAACTAACAGTTGCTAAGATGTTAGCAACCAAGTGTTGCGTTGTAAAGTATCTAATTGAACAATATAGAATGCAGAAATATAAAATTAAACCGTGTCGAGTTAAGCAATAATGAGTAATCGCAAAGTAGCAGTCTTTGGATCTGCCTTTAATCCGCCTCATATGGGCCATGCTGATGCCGTTAATCAGGTGCTTGAGCATTTTGATGAGGTCATTCTTGTTCCGAGCTTTGCTCATGCCTTTGGCAAATCAATGGCGCCTTTTCGGTTGAGAGTCGAAATGGCTGCGGCTCTAGTAAAGCATTGTGGTTGGGGTGTGAGAGTTAAGGTAAGCGATATAGAAGAGTCGATCGCAGCAAGAAAGCTCAGCAGCGAGCCCGTCTATACATTTGATGTATTAGAAGCCTTAGAAAATCATAATCCTGATACACACTATACATTTATCGTTGGGCCGGATAATGCGGTCAATGAAACGTGGAAGAAATTTTTTAACGCTGAAGAGATTGATCGGCGATGGGGGCGATGGGCTGCTAAAGAAAGGGAGCCAATCCGCAGCACATATATTAGAAAGGCTCTTAAGGACGGTGCCGACATCCCGCAAAAAATCTGCCCAGCGACGGTACTTGATACCTATAAAAACTATTTGCTAGAAAACGAGAAGACATGACTGCCAACAAAATAGATTGGGTACTGTTTAGTGTCGATCCCGTTATCTTCACTTACTACAAGGGACAACTATCAGTACTGCTCGTCCGCAGGGTTATTGAGCCTTTTAAAAACTACTGGGGACTGCCTGGTGGGCGTGTAGATCAGAGTAATGCTAAGAATCTAGAGGCAGCGTTAGCGCTTAAGCTAGAATCTAAGACAGGGCTGAAAAACATCTTCTTTGAGCAGTTAGGCACCTACGGTGCGCAAGATATGGACCCTCGGGGCTGGTCTGTAACAACGGCATATCTCGCGCTTGTTAATGAAAGCGAGGTTGTAATGGAGGGTGAGGAGGGTGCAGATTACCTGTGGGCATCAGTGAAAAAACTTAATGATTATAAGCTTGCCTTTTGGCATTCGCAGATTATCAAGGATGCTTTTACTCGCCTAAGAGACAAATCACTCTATACGGATCTCCCTGTTAACCTCATGCCGGAGCTATTCACTTACCCCATGCTCAAAGAAGTTTACGAGCAAATATTAGACATCAATATTAGCCGCCAGCGCTTTGCTAAGCGCATGGACTCAGCTGAGATATTTGAGGACTCAGGCCTCAAAGAATCAGGGCGCAATCGCCCATCCCCGCTTTACCGAAAAAAAGATCGAGGAGGGGCACACATCTTTCCAGGAATCATCAAAGGAACTTAATATGAATACGAAAGAACTCAAGATCATTGATCAAAAAAGTCTGCATCAGGGCTTTTTGAGCATTAGTCGATATACCCTACAACACAGCCTATATAAAGGTGGCATGAGTGAAACCATTGTTCGTGAAGTTTTAGAGCGAGGGCATGCCGTTGCTGTATTGCTTCATGACCCTAATCGAGATGAGATTGTATTGGTCGAAGAGTTTCGCATAGGCGCTATTCACAGTGAAAGTGCATGGCTTTGCGGTCCTGTTGCAGGCATGATTGAACCGGGAGAAAAGGCAGAGGATGTAGCGAGAAGGGAGGCTTTAGAGGAAAGTGGCTCAACTGTTGAGGAGCTTCAATATATTGGCAAATATTACAACTCAGCTGGCGGCAGCACAGAAACCACATCGATATTCTATGCCCAAATTGATGCTTCAGGCGTTGAGGGTGTTCATGGAGTAGAGGGAGAGCATGAAGATATCCGTGTTGTGAAACTGTCTAGTAGCGAGTTTCGAAAGCTCTTAACCAAAGATGTCACACATACAGCAAGCACGATGATCGCTGGGTTTTGGTTTCTCAATAATTATCCGGCAAGCTAGCGTATTGCCCGCAAGATGGGTGGGCGATCAATTGTCGCATAATACCCTGTGATCCTGATTGACCGGGGCTTTCATGATAGGCCTTTGGTCAGTCTTACTCCTCTGGTATTCCTAGTAAGTTCTGCGGGTGATTGCATACCCTGCTATTTGCGAAAACCCTAAATCATTGCCATCACAACCCCCTCATTCTCTCCTGCATCAGGGCGCGGAAGCTTGTTTGTGCGCCTTTTCTTTCTCTCAATGCTAAAGCCTCCCAGTCAACTGCCTTTATCTCGTGAGATGGCTTGCTTTTCGTAATGCTGAGGCTGCTTGCCTTGAAATTTCTCTATCAATTCTAGCGTACTGCGCAATTTTTGAGTGCTTGGCAGCGCGACCCTATGCCGAAAGGATCTTGAGCGCAGGCTGGAATAGGTGCATTTCATACTGCTTTTTTGCTCAAAGCAATGCCAACTCCCCTTAGCATTCAATAATATTTTATTATTTAATGCTATTTTTTATTTTAAAAATAAACTTTATAGTTTAATGTAGTATGTAAATACATATTACGTAATACAGTACAAAATAAAATATCAACCTCATTTTAAGCAAATATGAGCTACAGCTATGGCCAGAAGCGGTATCAATAAAGTACTTGTAATGAAGGCTCGTGAAGCCCTTATCAGCCGAGGTGAAAACCCCTCAATTGATGCGATTCGCGTGGCATTAGGCAATACAGGTTCAAAATCGACTATTCATCGCTATTTGCGTGAGATAGAAGAGGAAAAATCGGCCCAGCTAGATGATGAAGCGCTAATTAGCAAGCCTATTAACGAACTGGTTGCGCGGTTGGCTTCGGTGCTCAAGCAAGAGGCGCAAGTGGTTATTGAGGAGAATCAAACAAAGCATCAGCGTCAAATGCAAGCGCTAGCGGCACGTATTAACGATCTCGAAGAGCAGCTCACTAAAACTAATGAAAAGCTAGAGAAGAGCCAGCAAGATCTGAAGGGTAAGTGTACTGAGCACAACCTACTACAAGCATCTGAAGAATCACTGAAAGTGAAGGAGGGCGAAGCTCGGCGAACAGGAGAAAGACTTCAGGCGATGCTAGTGGAGCGCCAAGCGCAAATCGAATCTCTCGAGGAAAAGCATCGCCATAGCCGAGAAGCCATGGCGCATTACAGAGAGTCCGTTAAAGGGCAGCG
>CALIUX010000094.1 GCA_938048505.1 uncultured Pseudomonadales bacterium | reverse complement strand
AGGCTTTGCTGATGGTGCATTGTATCAAAGTGCTCAAATTGACTCTTTCCCCAATATATTAGCGCAATCGTTAGCCAAAGCAGGCGCTTCAGGTGACTTTAAACAACCATTAGCAGCAGATAATCTGGGTGGGTTAACGCTGCAAGGACAACCATTAGAGAATTTTAAGACACGCTTTGTTTTAGCGTCTACACCAACAGGGCCTGCGCCTGCGCATCAGAACGGCACCCCTACCACTGAGGTGGGGAATATCTTAACCGGTCAGTTTAATAATCTTGGTGTGCCAGGGGCAAAAACCTTCCACTTAACAGCTCCAGGTTATGGCAATATTCAAGGGGTTGCCATTGACCGTGCCAACCCCTATTTTGTGCGCTTTGCTTCGGCACCCGATACTTCAGTCATTGCCGATGCACTCGCTCAATCACCAAGCTTTTTCACATTATGGATTGGTAATAACGACATTCTCTCTTATTCGACTGCCGGTGGTGTGGGCGAGGTATGGTCACCCGTACCGGACGGAGCGCCTCGAAGTGAAGATATTACCCCTATTGAAACAGTCTTCAAGCCAACGTATGCAGGGATAGTTGATGCTTTGACTGCTAAAGGGACAAATTCAACTCAAGGCGCATTACTGAATTTGCCAGCTATAACTAGCATTCCCTTTTTTACCACCGTGCCAACAAAAGCTATTCCGCTTGATCAAGCCTCTGCTGATGCAGCGAATCAACCGTACGCCGCTTATAATCAAGGTTTAGATTTAGCTGTAGCAAATATGGCAATCACACAAGAAGAGGCCGATCGTCGCAAGATTGTTTTTGCTGCAGGCCAAAATGCCCCAGTTATGCTTGATGACAACCTAACAGATTTAACGGCACTAATTAGTCCAGCACTGGTGAATCTACGCCAAGCAACAGAAGATGATTTTATTCTGCTCACAACAGCGGGTCGTTTAGGTACATTGAGAAATGATAACGATCCTACTTCTATTATTGGTGTTGGTGCGCCATTAATGGATTCCGAGGTTCTTTCAGGTTATGAAGCTGCTTTAGTAGAAGAGCATCGCCAAGGCTACAATCAAGTGATCAAAGAAATAGCGGATAGTAATGCAAACTTGATTTTTGTCGATATCGCCAGTGTTTTAGCTGATGCGAGTGATGCGGATGGTTTGGATTTTGGTACAGGTACGGTCACATCACAGTTTGCAGAAGGCGGCGCATTTTCTTTGGATGGTATTCATCCAACAGCAAAAGGTTATGCCATTACAGCGAATAAAGTGATCGATGATCTGAATAAAGCGTTTTCAGCAAACATTCCACGTGTTGACCCTGGTTTATTTACTGAAGTATTTTTTGAGTCTGGAAGTAACTAGATTAGTGGCCTCTATTGAGTGAATTATGAGTAGTGACTAAATAGAAGGCAAGTACTAAGCTCGATTCACTTAATATGGCTTCTTAGTTCTTAGCCCTCAGCTCTTAACATAGTTGCAAAAATTCGGTCATTCATTACTCAATCTACACTTACAAAAAAGCTCGCTTTAGCGAGCTTTTTTGTTTTTAGGGTATGCTTTTTAATGGCTTGTTAAAGATTAGGTTTATTTCTTGTAACCAGAACAACCCAATCTTGGTTAAGTCCATAAGGCGGTTTGCCTAGTATTTGTGGCGTACCTGCCGTTACATTATTCACTGAGCCAACCTGTAAGTCACCGCCTTTAAGTGGGTCATACCAACGTACAGTAAATTCTCCCGTTGCATGACTAAGGTCTAACGCAGCACCCTGTACCGCGGGCAAATACAATGCATATTGTTCATTTTCTTTTGCTAAGCAGTAAGCTTTGCTGTGATTGATTAATGATCGATTAGGCGCCATCTCCCAGTAAGGTAAATGTTGCTCAAAAAAGGTTCGGGCAATATTGCTTAGCTCCCACAGCCTGTCGCGCTGTCGCCAATCCTCACTCGTAAGATCATTGTGAGGGTGCTTAGCGCCAAAATACCATTCTATGCCTGCCGCGCCTGATAAGAGGCTGCCCCAGAGTACATCGCTGCGTAAAGTGGGGTGATCTGGATCCTGATTATCGGGTAGAACGGCTGTATGCCATTGGCCAATTTCATCCATAGAGATCAGCCACTCTTTGCCTTTGGCTTGCGAGGCTTTTTTCCAGTGCTCGATGACTTTGTATGTGCGTTCTCTTTCGGCTTCTTGCAGTGATAAGCCATCAAGGTACTCAAAGCCAGTCAAGTCGGTGAGCATGGTGTCGCGCAAAGTATCTTCACCATGGGTGTGGAGGATAACGGGGTGTTGATAAGGGTCATTTTCTTTTAAAAATTGCGCCATGGCTTTGCGCTGCTCGGTTGTTTGACCAACCGGTGACCAAGGCGCAGGGCCGTTTTCTTCGCCTAAATTCCAGACTAGGCCTCGGTGGTAACCAAAGCGTGCAATAAGTTCATGAAAATAAAGCTGGCGTAATGGCCCCGTGTCACCGTTGTCGAGTAGAGTTTCGTTTTCGGTTTCTTGTAGCACCATATGCAGCAATACACCTTTTTTCTGCATATGCTGAAAGACAATATCCCATTGTGCTAATTTACTTACGTCAAAGCGGTCTCGCTCTTCAGGCGTGCGATAGGGCCACACATCTTTACCATCACCCAATAAGTTGAGTGTTAGAAAGTATGCGGTATTCATCCCCTTACTGCTTAGGTAATTGATTGCGCCAATCAATGACTTACCCTTATTGCCTTGCCAGGTTGGGTCGCCTGTTTTCCAGTCGTTGAGGTGTGGAGCAAAGCGGTGAATGCTAGTGGGCGCAACGGCCTCCCCATCACGGTTTTGTGTGGCAATACGGTAGGTTTGATCAAAATCCACATAACCCAGCAAATTTTCTGGACTATTGGCGCCGGCTTTTAACCAGTATTCGCCACTATGCTTGAATTTGAAGAAACCATCTTCTGCGATCAGTAAGCCTTTTGCGCGAAAGTCACGACCTGTCTTATCAGAGCGTTCAACCAAGAAGCGGCCTTTTGCATTGATAAGCGGAATATGTGGTGTGTTTTGTGTTGCAGGGTTGAGTGCAATATTCGGAGAGTGAAATAGCTTGGCGGAGTATGACCATTCCCCAGTTGTAGGTGGCACAAAGTTGACTTGCCACATTCGGCCGTTACTGGCACTAGTTTCTGCAGCGTTGCCATCTGCTGCATAAAACCCACGTACTCTTTTTGTTGTTTTGCCTTGTTTAAACGTAACGTCTAAGCGGTAGTTGAGAAAAGGATTGTCTGATGCATTTTCACTTGTGTCACTACCCTGAAATTGCAGCGATACTTTATGAAACTGCTTAAAAACGGGTTTTTCAGCGTCTACTTTTTGTGTGTCATAGGTTGTCTTGTTTAGGTTCACTAATTGACTGTGTGTTGGCAAGGCCAGGCGTTCTATGCTGAATAGTTCGGGTTCTCCCCCTCGGTTTCCTGAACCTGAGGCAGTGTATAAATAGCCATCTACAATCCCGAATCCAGTGCCATGACGCCCACGTTTTAATGACGGCCAACGATGCCATGTGCGCGTTTTGCTATTCCAAACCTCAACATCATTATGTGCTTCTTTTTGAGCCATGCTTTCACCGCCGCCCAATATAACCATGCCTTCCCATGCAATCGCTGAGTTACCTGCGCGAGGGGTAGGGATTGCAAGCCCATCCGTTACGGGCAGCCACCTATTTTGCTTAAAATCATATACATTGCCGTGACGTATTGTGAGCGCCATATCTTGCTGGGTAGCTTTAGAGGTTGTGCGCCCGGCTAAAGCGAATAACTGATCGTCTACCACTGTGGCCTGAAAATGGTCCCGCGCATGAGGCGCATCGGGCAGTGCGCGCCATGTGCCTGTCTTAGGATCGTATTCGTCAAACCAGGGGACATAACCAGTCATATGGCCTTGGGTGATACCGCCAATAAGGTATATTTTGTCGTTGTAGAAGACCGCGCCTGCGCCGCCTCTTTGGCGATGTTTGGGTATAGGGTGGCTGTAATGAAAAGTGTCTAATTCAGGATTGTAGATGATCACTTTATCAACAGGTGTTTCGTTCGGCCATTGCCCCGTCATGGCGCCGATAATATAAATCAGGCCATCATGTGCGATGGGCTGAAAGTGATGCAGCTCTATTGGTGTTTTAGCTTTGTTTGACCAAGTTTGTGTGGTGGTATCAAACACTGATGTCGGGTTGATGCGCCGCCCACCTAATAGGTAGAGCTTTTTGTTTAGCTCAACAAACCCTGCTTCATGGCGTGCAATGGGGTTGTTCTGTGTTGGCAATATTTCCCACTGCTGGCCTTGCATGAATTGATTGTTGGAACCAAAACTTTGGCAGCCTGCTATTAGCCAACTTATGGCTGTGAGGCATATTATGCATGCGCTTTTTTGGATGAGTGAGAT
>CALIUX010000093.1 GCA_938048505.1 uncultured Pseudomonadales bacterium | reverse complement strand
GCCTCATCCCAATGCGCTTGAGCCTGTGCTTCAAGACTAAAAGGGCGTGGAGCTATCTCTTTTGGCCATGTAAAGCCTCGTAATTGCACATGCCCTAGTGCCACACGGTCAACTTTAAAAGGCGGTAACGTGGGTATCGCCAACGCAAGTGCTTGGCTCTCTTCTTCGGGATCAGGCGCTTTGGGGGCAGGCTGATAAACCACTGCACGCTCTACCTCTAACCATTTGATATGAGGCTGGTAACTGCGTATCGCTTTCAAGCTATTTGGTATAACGATGGCCAACTTCACCCCCGTTAACTCAGAAACGGGTTTTGCTTGCTGTGTTACCCATACAGCATCAAAGCTCATCTCTCCTAATGAAGGCCAACGCATGCCTTCTACCACTACGGTCAGTGCATCCGTTTGAGCAAACAGCAGCGCTTTATTGGCCCAAAAGAGGCGGCCTTTTTCAAAACCCAATGATCCGATGATGGTAATCACAAGCAGTAATACCAGCACAACGAATAGAAGCATCATTCGAAAGCTTGTTTTAAACCCTGCTTTAAACCCTGTTAACAGCTTGCTCTTCATTAAAATGCCTGACCAATACCAATGTACAAATTGACGCGATCGTCTTGTGATTTACCCTTTGCGTCTTTACGCGCGTTGAGCGGGGTAGCAAGGTCCACACGAAAAGGCGCAAAGCTGGTATGGAACCGCAATCCAATACCGGCGCCCCATAAAAAATCCTCGCCATTACTGGGGCTACGGCCTTCATAGGCATAACCGCCATCAGCAAAGAATGTGAGGCCAATACTGGGGGTGATTTTGGTTCGTAACTCTATAGAGGTTTCGCCGAATGAGAGGCCGCCAGCCGGCGCACCTGTTTTATCAAGCTCACCAATACTTTGATAACGGTAGCCTCTCACCGAGCCACCACCGCCAACATAAAATAATTCATCACGTGGAATGTCACCCCGCTCTGCACCGTCTAAAAAGCCGGTCGCTAAACGTAAGGCCAAAGTAGGCTTAAGTGCTACATCATCCAAGGTGTGATAACCCGTAGCTGCGAACGTGGTTTTGTAAAAACGTGTACTGGTCTTATAGAGATCAATAAAAGGTTCAACGTGTAGACCTACTGACCAACCTTTTGTGGGATTCAGTGCATCATTGCGAGCGTTGTAATCAATACTCAAAGGAAAGCTCAACAGTGCAAAGTCCCCTACCATAACTCTATTGTTTTCTACGTCTGCTGTGTCGTCTTCTGTGGAGTCGTCGCTCTCCGTCATCTCAGCCTCGGACATGTCCACTTCTGACATACCAGCTTCTTCCATATCATCCTCTGTGATGTCTGCTTCTTCCACTCGGCTGAATGTAAGCTTTACACCTGCACGCGCCGAGAGTCGCTGCGTCACATCGCGCTGCAATATTGCACTGGCAAGCCCTCTTCTAAGAAAGTAAGCATCGGTCTCCTCTTCTTCTATTAGGGCATCTAGCGTTAAGCGCTGAGGGTGACCACCAAAAAAAGGTAAGACTAAATTCGCGCCAAGGCTTTTATTGATACTACTAATCGACAGTTCAGTCGTAAGTTGCTCACCTTGCCCCCACAAATTGCGGTGCTGCCATGTTCCCGTCAGTTTGGTTTTGACATCCGTATCGTAACCAATGCCTGCGCCAATGCTGCGTTGTTTACGCTCAGTCAGCCATAGATGAATGGGCACTTGGTCGCCCTCAACCTCTTCTGGAATGGGGTCAACATTGGCCAACAAATTAGTTTGTAGCAACTTCAGGCGCGTATTATCAATGAGGATAGGCTTGTAACAGTCCCCCACTTCAAAGTCTAAAAAGCGATCAAGGTAGCGTGACTCAATACTGGTTTGCCCCGAATAAAACACTTCACCAAAAACAACTTGCGGACTAGGTGCTAAATGGAACGTCAGCTGTGCAGCATGCGTCTGACGATTGATCATTGCGGTATACGAGATATCTATTTCTTTCAGGCAATGCGTTTGCTCGACCCACAATTTTAACGCAGCTTGCTGGTCTAGTACGTGCGTAGCAACCAGCGGGTCGCCCTGCTGCATAGACAGAATCTCTTGCGGGGGCTGACTAATACCTTCAGGCCAATCAAGGTTGAGTGTTTCAATGGTAAAACGTTGACCTAAAAAGACTTGATGCACAATAGTCTCTTTTTTGGTTCGGCTTTCGACCCGCGAGGCATAGTAGCCTTGGCTGCGTAAATACGCTTCAATAACTAAGCGGTCATAACGCGCTGCCACACTGAGGCTCGAAGCGCGCTTATATTTGACATTATCAGCTCGCTGCTCTTTTAGGACCGATTCAATTGCCTTTTTGAGTACCGAGTTATTGGCGACAAAGAGCTTGAACGCATGCTTCCCCTCTAAGATACCCGCATGTGCAGGCATGGAGAGTATTGGCGCCATGACACCAACAGTCATGCTAATAACAGCGCCTAAAACGACAATAGGTATAGCCATAACACTTAGCAAAGCCCTCAATCTTTCCCTAGTACTTACTGACTTTGCACTGACTTTTTTTATCACACGCAACAACTGTGAGATCCCCACTGTATTCATATCAATTTGTCAGCATACACCCTTGCGGCCCTAGACCACACAAGCAATACCCGTACGAGTAAGAGGCTTCAGCCGACTGAGAGTTCAGGCATTAAGCCCAAGCATTCACAGCCCATCACCTTAGCCTATAATGGCAGGCTAATTCTCACTTGCCCGCTAGGCCCGTTATGACATCATCACAAACTGGTTATTTTGACTGCATTATCATTGGCGGGGGCGCTGCAGGGCTGATGTGTGCCGCACAGACCGCGCTGCGAGGGAAAAGCGTGGCGATCTTAGACCATGCGAATAAAGTAGGCAAAAAGATATTGATGTCAGGTGGTGGCCGATGCAACTTTACGAACTATTACGTTGAGCCCTCAAACTACCTTTGCAGCAACCCTCACTTTTGTAAATCAGCCCTTAGCCGTTACACTCAGTATGATTTTTTAGAGTTGGTACATAAGCATAATATTCCGTACCACGAAAAAACACTTGGTCAGCTGTTCTGCGACAATAAAGCTAAAGATATTCTGAATGCCCTGCTAACAGAGTGCGATGAGAGCGGCGTTAGGGTTACAACACACTGCTCAATCAACCACCTAGAAGCCATTGAGCCTGCTCCGTCTTCTTCAAGCAGCAATGGCCAGCCGCGCTATCGCCTTCAAACTAGCTTAGGGGAATTCCAAGCACACTCCGTCGTCATTGCGACCGGAGGGCTATCCATCCCTACGATGGGTGCAACAGGTCTTGGGTATGATATTGCCAAGCAATTTGGCCTGAGTATCACCCCCAAAGTCGCCTCGCTTGTTCCGTTCACTTTTAAAGGCACATTATTGGAGCGCTGCCAACAACTGGCCGGCTTATCGCTCAACGTTACAATACAATGCCGTGACCAGGCCTTTACAGAAGGTTTGCTGTTTACCCATAAAGGATTAAGCGGGCCCGCCGCATTACAAATTTCGAATTATTGGCACCCAGAAGACGTATTAAAAATCAACTTCTTACCTCTCGAAGACATCAGCCTTGGGCTAGAAAAATGGCGACATCAAAACGATAAATCTTCAGTGAAGAACTTATTGTGCCAACACCTCCCTAAACGCTTTGTGATCGAGTGGTTATGTCAGCATTCCGCAATGGAGACAATGCTAAACAAAACCGTTTTTGACCTCAGCAATTCAGAAAAGCAACAGTTGGCAAAAGCGATTCATCATTACACCTGTACACCCAATGGCACGGAAGGCTTTAAGACAGCAGAAGTCACACGCGGCGGTGTTAACACAGACGACATCTCCTCCAAAACATTTGAGGCAAAAAAGGTCGCTGGCTTATTTTTTATTGGTGAAGTGCTGGATGTAACAGGCTGGCTGGGCGGGTTTAATTTCCAGTGGGCTTGGGCAAGTGGGTACTGTGCTGCGCAATATGTGTAAGCACCTACCGCTAGTCTTGTTAAACGCAATATCGCACAAATGAAAACCTCACTCGTTAATCTGTTACAGGTGAAGAAAATCAACAAAAATTTGACACAAAAAGTAACAGATCGGCACATAGAAAACTTATACCTCTCACACCTACACAAGTAAGCCCGCTTTTTGTTGACAATAAACAACGCTTATTCTAGTGTCACACTGGTACATTTGTTAGCTGTCTTGCTAGCATTTTATATCTCGCTCTTTGCTCGTTTAACATTTGAAGAATAATTAAATAATAAAATTTATTTCTGTTTAGAAAGTGAAGAGGCAGTGAGTCCTTCTAGCACTCGAGCGCCCTCACCTTCTCTAACACATTTAGGGACCAAATATGAAACACTCAAAAGATATATGGGCTCG
>CALIUX010000092.1 GCA_938048505.1 uncultured Pseudomonadales bacterium | reverse complement strand
ATCGATGCCGTATTTGGCCATCGCGTCTACAACGACCTTCGCATCAATTTTACCTTGGTCTGCGAGGGCTTTCAGTGCGGTAACGGCAACATAGTTACGATCGACCTCAAAGAATTCACGCAATTTGCTGCGTGCATCACTGCGACCAAAGCCGTCAGTACCCAGTACGTAATAATCACCAGGAATATATTGACGCAATTGCTCAGAATAATTTTTGATGTAATCGGTTGAGATCACAAACGGGCCGTCTTGCTTCTCAAGCATCTGTGTAACATAGGCTTTTTTCGGTGCTTGATCTGGGTGATAACGATTCCAGCGCTCGGTACTCTGCGCTTCACGCGTCAGCTCGTTAACACTTGGGACAGACCAAACGTCTGACTCCACACCAAAGTCTGCACGCAACATCTCAGCAGCCGCTTCAACTTCACGCAAAATAGAGCCTGCGCCCATTAGCTGTACGCGATGCTTGCCTCTTGGTGTTTTCTTACCTTCGATTAACTTGTAAATACCTTTAATGATGCCTTCTTCAGCACCTTCAGGCATAGCATGATGAGCATAGTTTTCATTCATGGTAGTGATGTAGTAAAAGACATTCTCTTTGTCTTCGTACATGCGACGCAAACCATCTGTAATGATCACCGCCAACTCAAAGCCATAGGTTGGATCATAAGTACGGCAGTTTGGAATGGTGTTCGCCATCACATGACTATGACCATCCTGATGCTGTAAACCTTCACCGTTCAATGTTGTGCGGCCAGCTGTTGCACCAATTAGGAAGCCACGTGCTTGTGCATCACCTGCCAACCACGCTAAATCGCCAATACGCTGGAAGCCAAACATGGAGTAGTACACATAAAACGGTACCATTGGCATTTTATAATTACTGTAAGCCGTTGCAGCAGCAATCCAAGCCGACATAGCGCCTGCTTCATTGATGCCCTCCTCCATGATTTGGCCTTTTTTATCTTCCTTGTAGTACATGATCTGCTCATGATCATGCGGGGTATATTTCTGACCTTCTGAGCTGTAAATTCCTAACTGGCGGAACATACCTTCCATACCAAAGGTACGTGCTTCATCAGGTACAATCGGCACAAGGTTTTTGCCCATGCTCTTGTCTTTCGCGAGAGTAGACAAGTAACGAACAAACGCTTGTGTAGTTGAGATCTCTCGATCACCGGTCGATTTCAGTAAGGCAGCAAACTTATCAAGGCCAGGTGTTTTTAACGGAGTAAAGTCACTCACACGCGAAGGCAAGTAACCATTCAATGCTTCACGACGTGAAAGCATGTACTTCACTTCAGGTGAATCGGGTCCTGGGTGATAGTACGGAACATCCTTTATTTCTTCGTCGCTCAGTGGAATAGCAAAGCGATCTCGAATGCGTAACAGGTCTTCAGCGCCTAGCTTTTTCACATTATGCGAAATATTGACTGACTCACCGCCCGCAGCGCCTAAGCCATAACCTTTAACGGTTTGCGCCAAAATAACAGTAGGCTGACCTTTATGATGAACCGCTGAATGATACGCTGCATAGACTTTCTGCGGATCATGACCACCACGGCTCAAGTGCATGATGTCGTCATCGCTCATATCTTCAACTAGCGCTAACAATTCTGGGTACTTACCAAAGAAATGCTTACGCGTATAGGCGCCGCCATTAGCTTTGTAGTTTTGAAGCTCTCCATCGACAACTTCATCCATGCGCTTCTGCAGTAAGCCGGTGGTATCTTTTTCGAGTAGACGATCCCAGCCTTTACCCCAAAGCACTTTAAGCACATTCCAGCCTGCGCCTCGGAACATGCCTTCTAACTCTTGGATAATCTTGCCGTTACCACGAACCGGGCCATCAAGACGCTGAAGGTTACAGTTGATAACAAAGATAAGATTATCTAAGCCTTCACGACCTGCAAGCGAAATAGCACCTAAGCTTTCTGGCTCATCACACTCACCATCTCCCAAAAAGGCCCACACTTTACGATCACCGCGTGCAACCAACTCACGAGATGACATGTAGCGCATGAAGTTGGCTTGATAAATGGCCGTGATTGGTCCAAGCCCCATAGATACGGTAGGGAACTGCCAGTAATCAGGCATTAACCAAGGGTGAGGATAAGAAGATAAGCCTTCGCCGCCTACTTCACGTCGGAAATTATTCAGCTGACCTTCGTTAATACGCCCTTCCAAGAAAGAGCGCGCATAGATACCTGGCGCAATATGCCCCTGGAAGTACACGCAGTCACCTAGCTGGTCACCATTATTTCCACGGAAAAAATGGTTAAAAGCAACATCATAAAGGGTTGCAGATGAAGAAAATGAAGAGATGTGACCACCTAGGCCATCATCATTGTTGGCGTTAGCACGCACAACGGTAGCAATGGCATTCCAGCGAATCAATGAGCGAATTTTACGCTCTAATGCAGCATCGCCCGGGATCTGCGCTTCTTGCGAAACAGGGATCGTATTGCAGTAAGGTGTTCTAATGGCAGAGGGCAACTGAACACCGGATTGTGTTGCAGCGTCAGCTAATTGCGCCAATAAGGCCGCTGCTCTTTCGGAACCACTGTGTTTGATCAGCGATGTCAGTGCATCCAACCACTCTTGTGTTTCAAGAGCATCATTTTCTTCAAGCATTAAAAACTCCCCATCCACTGCGCTTTGCGCAAGTTTCAGCTATGACGGATCACAAACGGAGTCCCATCCATTTGTAGTTAATCGAAATCTTGGTTATCTACATGCAACAACATTGAAGCACGATAGCAAGCAAGGTTTATTCCGGTGGCTTCACACCCATTGCCTTCAAGCAAGCTGCTTGTAGCCAACAACGGTTTGATAGACATCAGACGGTACGGTGTGGTGATATCGGATCAAAAGTGATACCCAGCCAGTGATACCCGCTACAAAATGACTCATTAAAGGCAGTCATTCTTGGGAATATCTAGACCACACCGATGACTGCGAATGAGCAGTACGTGCGTAAGAGGCGCAGATTCTACACAGGTCAACTTCACATTTCTAGCTGGCGAGCACATCCTCTGCATCTTGCCGGGAGCAAAAAACCCAGCACATTTAGAGAAATAGCCAGAAGATCAGCGAAGTTATACTTAAGAGAGCGATAAAACACCCCTAACGGTAGCGAACTGAATCCAGTCTGAATTTAAAGGTTTCGCTCTCTTGGGCGGGTGAAACGCCCTTAAACGTCAGCGACTTTGACTGATCAGCATCCGACTGAGAATAAAAGAGCAAGTAACGCTTCGCGCTCAACGCTAAGAACTCGGTGTACCATTTTGCAAAGGCGACCGGCTCCATTGCTTCAATAGCTGATATCAACTGTTGCTTGCGGTCAAAGTCTTTATCACCATTATTGATGCTTTGCCAATAATCACTGGTTTGCTCTGCTAAATTCTTAGGTGACTCGGCAAGCTCAGCAACAAGCGCCAATTGATGCACCCGAAAAGCCGTTTCAAATTCTGGTGTATACCCCTTCAAAAAACCATCCATTGCACGCTTTAACGCAACAACATCCGTATTGGGCGACTGAACAAGGAACACTGCACCAGGCATATCACGCACAGGGTAATAGCTGCCAAATACGATATATCCCAGTTGTTGCTCGGTACGCAGTTTTGAGTAAAAAGGAGCACTTAGCATATGGGTAAAAAGCTTCATCGATGCTTGCTCTTGTAGAGAGTCATCTTTACCTTGGAAGTACAAAAGCGCAGCATGGTCTTTATGTTGTGCGGCAATATCCACCGCATAAGCACCATCAATCAAAGCGACTCTTGCCTCAGCTTTAGGCTTAAAGCTACGCCCCCGCACCAAACTTTTTTTCAGCTTTTTGGCTATTTTCTTTGCATCAGATGATGTGAGATTACCCAACGTTAAAGTCGTGACTTCACTTTGCTTAAACAGCTTTTTGGTAAAGCTGACTAACTCATCATGCGTAACTGCTTCGAGCGCATCTGCTAAAGCTTCAGAAGACCAATAAGGGCTGTATATTTGCGCAGCCAGTCGCCCCATCATTTGACGATAAGGCGTTGCCTTCAGCTGATTACGATAACCCCTAATAAGATTTTTTTGTATACCCTGTACATCTACTGCTTTTTTAAGCTTGCCCCGTCCTTTACTGAAAAGTCTGATACGCTTTAAGACGTAATCGAGTAGCGGTTCAAGGCTATCGCTATAGCCACTCATATTAAAATCCAGTCCGCGCTGAGTCGCCGTGACACCAAAATTAGCTCCGGCCATGGCAGCCTGATACGTCACGGGATTAATATCTGCACGTAATACATCGGCAAGTAGCGCGACCATTGCTGCATGATGAACATCTTGCTCAACAAGAGCCGATTTTAAACGCACCCGTAAAAGCGCCTTGGGAACATTAAAATCGGTCTCTAAAGCATGCCAGGCATCAAAACGTGAAGTACTGAGAATTAACTCAGGCAGCACCGATTCAGCATCAATAAGCGAAAGATCTTTGGGAACAAAGCTGTTTTTTTCGGGCAGTTTTAATTGCTGAACAAGAGACTTTTCAGCAGATTCAGTAGCGGGCTTGTAATGCTTATTCAACTGGTAAGGCACTTGATACAAAGCAGTGGTATTCAAGGTTTCACTGCTTGTTGTTTCCGCCGTTTGCTGATGTACGGCTTGTACCGGTTCAGTTGGCTCAGTATGTTTATCTGCCTCGCCAACGCTTAATGGCTTTTCATCTTCTACTTCGCCTTCTGCACCTGCTATTTCAGGTGCAGTTACCACGCGCAGTAGGTTGCTAGGGGTTAACCGTGTAGCAAATGACTGAATATAGGCTTGATCAAACTCACCCAACCGATGATCAACCGTGAATAAGAGAGCGCTTTCGACATTTTGCATCTTACGCGCAAGGTGGCTCACCTCCATCATGCCATCACGTTTTTCAGCAAAACGCAGATCGATTTCACCGAGCGTTTTGAGCTCATCAAAACGCCATGATTCAATACCTTGTGTAGCGACTTGCTTAATGTAGGCAAACATCAAAGAATCAATTTGATCAATATTCTGCAAGCCTTCAGGTGAGAGGTTAATGCTCACCGCAAATGTATCACCATCCCGCCAGCCCTCTGCACGCCCTGCAGAAAGCGTCGAAGCCCACCCCTGTTGATGCAACAGCCATAACAAACTGCCTTCACCTTCATGCCCGAGTAAAAAACCCAAATAACCCAATGGCTTTTTTAACCACTGCATATTTTTAGGCATTAGAAAGCGATACTGAACTTGTCGGACTTCGCTGTAAGGCACAATACTGACCGATGCGGGCAATAAGTTGTCTGAATAAAGTGGCTCCTGCACCGGTGGATGCTTAACCTCAAAGTCTTTAACACCACCAAAAAGAGGGCGCACCATTTTTTTGAGTTCAGCCAATGACTCTTTACCCTGCACAACTAAGCGCATGTTACTTGCTGAATAGTAATCTTGATAAAAATCAATCAGCGCTCGGCGCAGTTCACCATTTTTATTGTGCAGCGTATCAAGGTTGCCGGTTCTAAAGCGGGCTAATGGATGCTGCGGGTTCGCAAACTGGCGTAGGACGTCTTCTTGCCTGCGGTATTCAGTACTAAATTTAGAGCGGAATTCAGAATGCACGGCATTACGTTCACGATCGACGTACTCTTCATTAAAAAGCGGGTGAATAAAAAATTGCGCAAAGCGATCCAGAGCGCCACTCAAATGCTCTGCGCCGACTTCAAAAAAGTAATTCGTATGATTAATGCTGGTATAGGCATTATGACTACCACCATGCTGCTTAATATAGGCTTGATACGCTTCAGCATCTGGGTACTTTTGTGTGCCCAAAAACAGCATGTGCTCCAAAAAATGCGCCAAGCCCGCTCTGTCTAACGGGTCATCACCCGA
>CALIUX010000091.1 GCA_938048505.1 uncultured Pseudomonadales bacterium | reverse complement strand
CTCTGAGTCAACCTTGCGGCCGCGGCGAACCTCAACAACCTTTTCGGTTGGAACCATGACAGCCTCAAAGAGATGCTCAAGCCCTTTCTGGCGAACTTTCTCTTCGATTGCCTCGGCAACCTTCTTCTCAAAATTTGAGTAAGCCTGAACTATATACCAACGATGCGCCATGCTTGCACTTTTCCTCGTAAACCTGATTTCTACCGCAGTCCGATTAACCCAAGCTCAGAAGCGTGGTTACAAACCAGCTTAAGCCCTGATCCAACACAAAGAAGAAGATGCCGGCAAGTATCACCATGATAAAAACCATGATTGCACTTGTCACTGTTTCACGGCGTGTTGGCCATGTAACTTTCGACGTTTCCGTGCGCACTTGCTGCAAGAAAGTGAATGGATTTGTCTTCGATGCCATCAGTAAAAACCCTGACTCGCTGTTAAAATTACCGTCAATTCTTATAAAATCGGAACCTACAAACCATTCAACCGTTTGTAAATACACGAAAAATCGTGCGCAGAACGGATTTCACCAAACTGCACACGCTTTTGTTTCTTGGAGAGTATCTAAACCGTTGTTTTCCAAAGCGCAAGGGGGTGTTTGGAGAATCTTTTTTATTGGGTGGTATGGGGTAAGTTTGACTCAATGTTTTCGAGTTATTGCAACCTGTCATGAGGGCAACACATGGTTCAAAGGTCAATCAAACATAAGATTTATGAATGTAAGTCTGTAATTCTCTGAAGAGATACAGGGCGGGTTAATTGTTCTAATTAGTAAAGTGTCTATGGGGGCGTATTTGCATATCTTTAAGAACACAAACCAGTTAAGCAATAGCGTATTTAATCAAAAGTATGATATTTGGCAAAGCAAACTAATCCATCTTTAGGAGAAGACAGGAAATTATGCGGAAAATGTTTGGCGCAACAAGCTTACTTATATATTGCCATTTTTTTCTGGTAGTAATATTTTTTATGATAGGAAACAAGCCATTTTCACCGTTTCTATTATACAATGTGCCAAATGAATTAGACGGAAACACAGAAGCTATAAAATTCGTACAAATACTAAATAATTTATGTTTTTCTACAACATTAATGGCATTTCCAATCGTTTTCACAAATTATCTAATTTTTAGAAGAAACCAGCCAATTGATGAGAAAATCAGATTATATACTTTGCTATTAATAATGATTTTGTTCTCAGTTGTGTTATTATCATCGTCTGACATTTACATGACTATGGAAAATGTTTTTGCGCCTAACTGGAACCGGAAAAACTTTCCGCTAGTGATCACAACCTGTTTTCCTGGTATGATAATAATCTTATTTTTCCATTCAATAAAGAGATTAAAGCTTTAGAGGAGATTAACAAGCGCTGTGGGCGCAGAACAATTGGTTTACCGTGACGGTTTACTAAGGCATTACGGTGGACGGTTTACTAAATACACCTATTAAAAAGGCGCTATCTGTAATCTCTGTTACCATGTAAAAAAGCCTGCGCCGGGATTAAGGGAGTTGGATGCTGCCTCTTCCCTTCTCCCCTTGTGGGAGAAGGTGGCGCACTTGAGCGTTAGCGACAGGCGTCGGATGAGGGGTAATGTCGAAGCATATACATTATGGCTAGCATTTTTCCCCTCACCCGTCAGCTACGCTGCCACCCTCTCGATGTTATGTATCAAACGCAGGAAGTTATTCGAAACACCTCAGTCGAGGTGCAAGATGAATAATTACAATTGGATTACAAATGAATCGACTCCACAATCGAATATTAATCTGATTTGGTGCTTGGCATGTTTAAGTATTTTAATCATGGTTGGCAGCGCACATTTACTACTATGGGTGGATGGAGCTGGTTTTACTCACTCATTGCCGTACCAGTCATTGGGTTTATTTTGCATTACTACACAGCTGGAGAAGCTGCCATGAATGCAGAGTTGGATATATGGCTTGTATATGGATTAGCTTCTGCTGGTTTAGTTTTTTTTGCTATATTAGGGTGGAATATTGCTTCTGCACCCTACCGCATTGAGCGTGAAAAATGCTTAGAATTGGAAAATTCTTTGAAAAAGAAAGAGGACGAAGTATTACAAATTAAAAGTTCCATTCCCCCTGATAATTCAAGCAAAGTAGACATTGGTTGGATTAATTCTTTACCTTATGGAAGTTGGGAAGGAAATAGATACACTTTTGGAGAACCTATCTCAATAAAAACAAAACTTCCTTTTGGGGTATTATGCGTGATACCATTATCTTCATTTTTAAAAAACAAAGATATTCAAGTAAGATGTACTTTTCCAGCATATCAGAGACTTGCAATTAAAAAAAACAAGATGCCTAATAGGGCTAAAATTGAGTTACCAGAAGACATTATAAAAATTGGACCTGTTGAGTTTTCAAAGGTTGGTAGGCGCTATAAAAAGCCGACTGTTTTTGCAGGAGAATTATTTTTATATCGTACTAACCATGATTCCGATATAGGTATATTTTTAAGTGATAAAGATGGTTTAGGAATGCTTAATAGGTACGGAAAAATAAAAATAGAAATTATATCAGTTGATATTTAAAATCTAATCTCCCGCTCACCAATTGCACTCATACACTGAAGCATGAATGCTGCTGTGAATTTTCCACGGCTTACTTTGTTTCTTAAATTACGCTCATCTTCTTGAACGTCTATAGCCGCCAGTTTTTTAACTAACTGCGCGTAGCTGATATTATGCTTTGCCATTTCAGCACGTAATATGCCTCTTGCTTTGGCTTCCCAATCTGTTCTTTCTGGCATTTCGTCACTCCCAGTGATGTTTGTGTCATCATATATAATGCTTTCGCACTTGACAAGATTATAATTTATAACTAATTATAGTTTATAAGCACTACAAATGATGACAAATCGGAAAGAACAATGGCTCAACACTTTTTACTATCAGCGACATCTCGTACTCTAAGCCTTAAAGAAATTTACAAGGCTGGGGAAGATAAGGCGTATGCGGTGTTCTGTAAAATGCGTTGGGCAGATACGGATGGTGAAGCTGTTTGTCCTAAGTGTGGTCACGACAAGTCTTACAACATCAAGTCGCGCCGCAAGTTTGAATGTAAGGCTTGCAAGCACCATTTCAGCGTTACTTCTGGAACTATCTTTGCATCGCGCAAGATGGACTTCACAGACCTACTAGCGGCTATTTGCTTATTCGTGAACGGCTCAAAGGGTATGTCTAGCGTTCAATTCTCACGCGACCTTGACGTTCAATATAAGACTGCATGGGTATTGGCTCATAAGCTACGTGAAGCGCTTTCAAACGAGGTTCACACTGGCGAAGTTCTTGACGGTGAAGTTGAAATCGATGGTTGCTATGTAGGTGGTCACGTTCGCCCTAAGAACTTCGAAATTGACCGCGTAGATCGTCGTAAGAAAGCGAACCGTTCTAATCGCCGCCGCGTGGTTGTTGCGCTTCGTGAGCGTTTCGGTCGTACCGTACCATTCGTAACTATGTCTGAAAGCGAAGGCGTTGCACTGGCTAACGAGAATGTATCACGCATGGCTACAATGGCGGCTGATGAAGCAAGCCACTGGGACATGCTACACGCTGGCTGGGAAGTTGACCGCATCAATCATAGCGAAGCTTATTCAGACCATGGCAAGCATACAAACTGGGTTGAAAGCTATTTCTCACGTCTACGCCGTATGATTACAGGTCAACATCACCATGTAAGCCCTCAATACCTCCACCAGTATGCGAACCACGCGGCTTGGCTAGAAGATAACCGCCGCAACTCAAATGGCGAAAATGCTTTTCAGATTGTAGCGAGTGCAATGCTTGCGCCAGTATCACGCAACTGGAAAGGCTACTGGCAACGCAAGGCGGCATAAATCTTATCGTTCAATTGTCCAAAGCCAAATGCCTTCGACAATTTCTGATTTGAGATTATAGCGCTTACGCATTCTAGCCATAACCTTGCCAATCTTATCAGAAAGCGCACTAATGAAACGCTTATCCTGCAAGTCCCATACTTTTTCCTTGGCTATCAATTCAGCTATTTGAATGACCTGTAGTGGCGATTGCGCATCACGTAGTGACTTAAGTATCAGCCTTGGAAGTTCGCCCCTATGAAACAGCCCTGCCGTTCCAGTGCTTTTAACTCTGAATTTGAGGTAAGGCACGTCATAGCCCATTATGCCAAGCGTAGCATCAATATGCTTGAGTTCACCTCTGCAAACAGCCGCTTTATTCTCTAAATGCCTTACAGTACCTGCTATTTCAGAGCGGCGGCGCATCAATGCGTGATAAACTGGGTTATTCTCATGTGTCATAAAGATATTTTATCGAAATAAGGCTCAATATTCAGCTATAAAGTTCCTGCGTTTGCTACCTAACACCGCACCCTCTCCCACAAGGGGAGAGGGAAAACGGAAACCTTCGCCCCCCCCTTGAGGGGGAGAATGAAAAATCTTGGAATTGGCTTTAGCCAAACCTTAGATTTTTCAAGAGGGGGGATCGCGGTGTTGATTTTAGGTGATGTATTTGAGGCTGGATATGTGTTCCCCCCTCTTCCAATTTCTAATGACTTAGCAAGCTAAGCCAAAGAAATAGGCCTTCGCTGTAAGTTCAGCCCGTTCTTCACTGAAAACAATTCTCAATTGTTTTCCGGGCGCTCGAACTCTCCCCCGCAAGGAGGGAGAAAAACTTTTCCCCACCCTAAAAACCTCAAGCATAATCCTTTCATCAGCAAGATGCACAACCGTAGGACGCGTCTATTGTTTTATGTCTTGCTGAATGCGGAGCGGCGGTGGCCATAGTCTTTGGCGAACAAACCAAAAGGGTTTGCTTCGCTGATATCAATCGGCGGTTTGTTGATAGCAGCAAATCAGATTGGACAGTGGATCGCTTACGGATGCGAAATCATCTAAGAGGCTTTGTCGGAACAGTGTGCCTGAGTAGTC
>CALIUX010000090.1 GCA_938048505.1 uncultured Pseudomonadales bacterium | reverse complement strand
TCAAGCGCATACGGATTCACGAGGCAGTGATGCTTATAACCTCAGCTTATCTGAACGTCGCGCCGCCTCAGTGCGTCAATTCTTAAGTGATAATGGTGTGGACTATGGTCGCATGACATCACGCGGTTATGGAGAGGCACAACCCATCGATTCTAATGAAACAGTTCAGGGTCGCGCTCGCAATCGACGTGTTCAGCTTGTCGTGACTAATCGCGATATTTGTGACTAATAAAAAATAGGTGGTCTGTCTAGCGAATAGCCATATCACCTGATTATTTTCACAGACCTTAAGTATTTATTCAAACTGTAAGCCTACCCTTTTGGGGGTAGGCTTTTTTTATGCTCAAAAACGGCTTTATGATACTGAACGATATTAACGACTTCGACATTTTCGATGGTGTATTCACCACCTAAAAAGAGGGCTTTTTTAAAGCCAAAACAGGTATTGGGCTCTAGCTGATACTCTTCTTCTTTTAAAATTGACTGTGTGCTCAGCTGATACCACTCATCACCCAGCGCAATCTCAACGGGCGGCAGCCCAAACTCAAGGACATCCTGCGTAACATCGACTACTTGGCCATCTGTAACAGAGATGAGGTTAATCTCCTCAGCTGATACCTGAATAAATAAATCCCCAAAGGGTGTGATATCTAGAATCTTTGTGTTGGTATCTAAAGACCAGATTGTTTTGAGCGCATTGGTGGTCTCTTGGTTTATATCAACTTGAAACATGAATAATCCGATGATGTGGGTAAGTTTGAGAGCTGCAGTACCGAAGTTACTTAAGTAGTTGCATCAGCAGTCGCTAGACTATTAGTTATTGTAATGCGTTTAGTTGTTTTTTGATGCAATGATTAGTACCGCCTAAAAGCATTGAAAGTGCATAATATGTTGTTGTCCCTTTTATCATGTTAAGCTGATCTTTTAATGTATTCACCCCGAGGGTTTTTATGAGAAAAATAATATCACTGATTGGGTTAAGTCTTGCTGTTACGGCTTGCAGCCAATCTGCCCCTACTATTGAGCAGGCTTCAAATCTGTTGGAAAAATCGGCTGTATTAAAGCCTGTAGCCATCAATACAGTGGGTTCTGTTGAGATATATGATCAGCGTGCTTTACAGTTTGTTAATCCAAGCCAAAAAGTGTCTGTATTAGCTGAAGGCTTTGAGTGGACTGAAGGCCCAGTATGGGTTGATGACGGTCAGTATGTTCTTTTTTCTGATATTCCGAATAATAAGATTCATCAGTACATTCCAGGTAAAGGTCTTTTTGATTACCTAGATCCTGCAGGCGGCACAGGCCTCAACCCTGGTGATGATACATCGGGCTCAAATGGCTTACTGGTTAGCCCAGATGGCCATTTAGTGTTAATGCAGCAGGGTGATCGTCGTGTTGCAAAAATGACTACATCTTTAAGTAACCCTAAAGTCGCTTTTAAAACATTAGCCGGTAGCTACAAAGGCAAGCGCCTGAATAGCCCTAATGATGCAGTCTACGCTGATAATGGCGCTCTCTTTTTTACTGATCCACCTTATGGTATGAAAGATGCGTTTAATGATGCGCGTAAAGAATTACCTTTTCAGGGTGTATTTCGTTTAGATACGAACGGTGATGTAACCCTGCTAGATGATAGCTTGCATGCTCCAAATGGAGTTGAGATATCAAATGATAATAAAACATTATACGTTGCAGTGTCTGACCCTAAAAAAGCGGCTTGGTATGCGTATGATTTAGATTCTCAAGGCAATACCAGTAATCGTCGTGTTTTCTTTGATTCAACGGCATTGATTAATAAAGAAGGTGAGCAGGGTTATCCCGACGGTATGGTTGTTCACTCAACTGGCGTTATCTTTGCGACGGGTCCAGGCGGCGTATGGTTGTTTGATGAAGCTGGTAAAGCATTAGCAAAAATTAGAACCGGTGAATTGACGGCCAACTGCACGTTGAGTGCGGATGAGAAATATTTGTATATCACCGCAGATGATTATTTAATGGGTATTGAAATCAAGTAATTAATGCGAGATTTTATTGTTTAGAATAACCATAAAAAAACCCGCTCTGAGCGGGTTTTTTTAATTCACTTAATCAAAAAGTAATTTAGGTCTTCTTTAAAATAAGTTGTACCAAATAAGCTGTACTGTTTGATTTATGGTGTAGTGATTATGCTGCTATTGCGTTGCTTTTAAAAAGTCTTTTGCTAATTGAATAAGCCCTTGCTCTTCTTCTTGCGTGTGTACAGCATAGGCAAGATTGCTTCCTAGTCCTGCGCCTACTGCGCCCGCATCAAACCATTCTTTAATATTGTCAATATTAATACCGCCTACTGCCATAAATGGCGTACCTTTAAACGGACCTTGAATACCCTTAAAATAGCCAATACCTAGATTGCCTGCCGGAAATAATTTGACGACATCTGCCCCAAATTCTATAGCGTTAACAATCTCTGTAGGTGTCAGCGCGCCCATCAATACGGGTATGTTGTTCTTGTGCGCGATATCCACAACATCTTTTGATGTATTGGGTGTAACAAGGAATTGCGCGCCGGCGTCAATAGCTTGTTGTGCAAGGTTGGCAGATGTCACCGTACCGGCACCAACAAAAACGTCTGGGTAGTTTTTGCGTGCTTGCGTGATCTCTTCGCAAAAGCCTGGTGTGTTAGAGGTGACCTCTAGGGCAGTAATACCACCTTGCACTAAGCAACGTACAACAGGCCCCACTTGGGATTGTTCTTTTAAACGAATGATCGCCACAATGCGGGCGGCTAAAAGGCTTTGAGTGATTTGCTCGCGATTGGGTGCGTGTTGAGTATTGTTCATCGAATAACGTGTCCAGAGGTATTGCCTTGTGCAATAGAAAAAATTTCGGCTTCGTTGCTGGTGTGTTGATCGCCGTGAATCGTATGTTTTAAGGCAAAAGCAGCCGTGGCAAAATCAACAGCTTTTTGTGCATCCCACTGTTTTGCCAGTGCATGCAAGACACCAGCGGCATAAGCATCGCCTGTACCAAAACGATCTAATACATCTAATTCATAAGATGTAGCACTGACGCATTCATTGTTATGAAACAATACACCACCAACCGTATTTTGTGATGCCGAAGCATGCTCTCGCGTGGTGAAGGCAACGGTTTCTAAACCAAAGCGTTTTTGTGCATCAATAGCGGCAGCTTTTGTATTGCTAAGTGTATTGCCTTCGTTATAAGTCAGGTCAAACACATCAGCCATAACACCTGTATTGCCGTGTGCTATATCGCTCATAGCTAATACGGCTTCAAAGCGTTCGCGAGC
>CALIUX010000089.1 GCA_938048505.1 uncultured Pseudomonadales bacterium | reverse complement strand
TCGATAATCCCATTAATCTTTTATGGTTTAGGCAAATGTTAGGGCTTGAAGATCATACTCCTTTTGAGTGTGTAGGGCAGGTCGGTGAGGCGCGTTTGGCATTACACTTTTATCGCCAAAACAATACACATACAGTTGCAGATTCGCTTTATGACGAATGCAAAGAGGATTGGCCTACTTTAATTCAAACCTTAACGCAGCTTGACTTTCATCAATGTAATCTTCCTGATGAATTGGCTATGTGGCTACGCCCTTATTTTGTGTCACAAGCTGAAAAGGCAAAGGTAAGTTTACAAGCAAGGCATGCAAATATGGCTCAGTTAGAGTCATATGAAAAGAGGTATGCCAATGCATAGTGTATTGTCTTATTTTAGTGATTATTTTTCGCCAGATGGTTCTTCAAACCCTGAGCTTCATTATCATTCCGCTGCTTGGATAGCGCGTAATTTATACAATGTATTAGGTGAGTTTGGTACAGTCGAATACATTGATAGTGCCGATACGCCCTATAATATGAAGGCCGATTTATTCTTAGGCCACTTTTGGCGATTTGCTCAGCAGCTACAAGGTAATGACTTTCGCCATGCGATTGCGTTTTATTCTATTGCTAACCCCGATTGGACGCGTAAGGAACTTTTACCCTTAGCGCATGAATATCAGGTGCCCTTTCCTGATTGGGATTTTCCGCCTGCCGAGTTTTGTAATCAAACAGCACTATCACTTGCTGATGATATTTTGTTAGTGGGCAATAGCACTATTGCTGATACTTTTCCTAAAATCTATCAAGACCGTTTACATTCACTAAATTATACGGTTGATAGCCGTAAGTTTTTTATTCGGCCTAAAAAGCCGACCCAGACATTTTGCTATGTTGCAACTCAGTGTGATTTGCGTAAAGGTTTTATGGATGTATTGCGCACTTGGCATGCGTTAGGTGAAACGTTTGAGCCCATTAGCTTGATTGGTGAGATGAATAAGCCTTGGGTAAAAAAGCTCCAATATTACTCACTCAGTAATATGCATAACTTAGGTTGGATTGACTCTTCTAGTACTAATTATGTTGATCAGTTGCAATCTCATCGTTTTGCTTATATCCCTACATACAGTGAAGGCCAGATGGGAACAGTGCTAGAAGCGATTTTCTCGGGGTGTATTCCTATTACTACGCTTATGTCTGGGGTTGATGAGCGTGTTCTGCAGCAGTGTTTGATTATTGAACCACGCAATATCGCTCAGCATGTCAGTGTGATACGTGAGGCATCACAGTGGTCGGATATGCGTTGGTATCAGCAAAGGCAAGCTTTACTTAAAGCCGCATATCACTACCAAACTGAAACGGCCTTTTGCAGTGGTGTTCGTCGCGTTATTCATTCGGTTTCAGAGAGAAATTTACAGAGAGAGCAGCATGGACACTATCATTGCAGTTAATAAAGGTCTTAAAAGATCGTTTCAAAAAAAGGGATATGTTGTTATTGACCAATGCATGATGCCTTCTTTAAGTGATTTGTTGCCTACAGTTCAAATGCTAGCTGAGCATCATTCACTCCCATTGATTGAACGAAATTTTCCTGGCCGTAGTTTAAAATATCGTGTGATGGACGGTGGGTTTATTGAGTCAGAATTACCCCAGTTATCTGTTTTAGGTATTCAAATTAATCAGTTTATTAATGCGTTAACGGGCGAAAATTTATCAAGTCTTAAAAATCGTACAGCCGCGATTAATGTAAATATTACTGAAGCGGGTGGGCAATACCGTTGGCATTATGACCGGAATGCCATCACAGCTATTTTATATTTGAATGCAGTAGAGGGAGGCGAAACGCAACTACTTCCCAATTCTCGTTGGCATCTTGGGCCGTTCAAGGCAACCGCTTTGCAACGTATGCTTGATAGTTATCAAATAAAGCGTGTTGTGAATAAGCCCTCTTGTGCGGATTCTATCTCCCCTAAACCTGCTCGTTTGCTCGTAATGCGCGGTGATAGGTGCTTGCACAGTGTCTCACCCGTGACATCAAGTGAAGCTCGCTACAATATTATTTTTACTTTTGATCAGCAGGGCGCTGAGTATGCTGTTGATAAAAGGCTTGACCCTTATATTTATTCCATTAGGCCGCAATCAGGCACTGATCCTAATTACATTGCTTAAATTCTTTTCCGTAATTTTAATGATCTTTTCTTAATTAAATCTTTCAGTCTAATTATTTGGCGCTTTAATCCTACAGTGGATGGATGTAGCGCTTTAATAGAGCGGAGGCAATCATGTCTTACCAAAAAATTGCATCATATCTACTATTAATACTGACTGTTTTAATTCGTACTGACAGTGCGTTAGCCGAATCTAGCCAGGCAGTATGTTCTAGCCCTGTTTTGTCGCAAGCTCGCCCTGCATTACCTGCGACCTTCCCTTGGAAAAATGCTAAGCAACTTTGCAGTGATGTAAAGAACGGCAAAGCGGGGAACCCCTGGACCGGTGCTGCTATACCTAATGATTGGCAGGCTGGTGCTCAAGCTTATGGTGAGGCTACACAATCTTTCTTACGGAGTTTGACTTATCGAAAATCCATTGCAGAAGGCGGTTTAGGCTGGATTGGTGATGCCCGTTGGCGCGTAACGGGTGACTGGGCGGGTTGCCCAACTGCGGATAAATGGACAAATGAAGTTCACCCTGCTGTTCGGATTTATTATTCGCCAGCAGTGATGAAATGGTTATGTGAAAATCGCTTTCCTGGACGTGAAGTGGCAAATCCGCCTGCAATACCCGATGGCGCAATGATTATTAAAGAAATGCATAATGCCTCAGATTTGGCTTATCGCCCGGGTACAAGTGGGACGGTTAAAATAGGTGAAATGCCACCAGCAGCGTCTAAAGGGAAATTATGGGTGACGGCAGATTATGGTGAGCCACAATATGCTGATACGCTGCAATGGACCATTATGACTAAAGGCGCAGAGTCTTATGACGGCTGGTATTGGGCGTATTTTGCAGCCAAGAATAAAACGCAGGCTGCTTGCTCTCAGTTAACTGAATATAATCCGCCTGTTCAAACTGTTTCTGCATTGGCAACGGCTTCTGATCAGCAAGGTTACCCTCTTCAAGTG
>CALIUX010000088.1 GCA_938048505.1 uncultured Pseudomonadales bacterium | reverse complement strand
TTTATACTTTAGGTTTACACCCCAATTGGCTTTAAGTGTATTCGAGGTTACTTTGAGCTAAATTTAGGAACATCTTTGAGCATCGCTTTTTCAAAGGGCTCATTACCAAACAGCTTAAGGTAATAAAAAGCACGAAGCTCGGCATGAAATGCGCGTACCTTTTGTTCATAAGCAACACTTGCGCTCAAGTCAGTACCCGCTAAAGACTGAAGTGTTCGCTCCAAGAGAGACGGCGGCGCTAAAAACGCAGCCCAAGCTGCGATGTTATCGCGTTGTAGTTTGCCATCACGATAGGCGCTGGATAAATGCTCTGTTTTTTGATCACCCACTTGCTGAAAGGCATAGTACCAAGGCCACTCAAAAGCGCTTTCAACACGCTTATAATCTGACCATTCAGGGTGGCGCTCAAAAAAAGCATCCATTGTGACATCTTTAGGCAAGTCCCAAGCATCATTAACGGTTTCCCGTTGCAACATGAGAATTTCGGCACCTGATGGTAGTGGTACTACCCTATCCACCCAATGTCGCGCCGCAGTGGGTAACACAACAGCGGTTACCATCCAGATTCCGATCAGCGTCATCAAAATAACCGATCCTGGTTTATGCCATGAAGAAACAAAATAGCAGAGCCAGGTCCAGAAAATGGTATAGGTCAAAACAAGCAAACACGCTAACGCCAATGTCTTAATGCTAGCGCCAGCGATTAGACCCATTAAGACCATCGGCACAATAAGGCATAAAAATAACGCACTTGAGCGCAAAAAAGCACGCGAAATCCACAAGCGAGACGGTCGACCTGCTGTTGACTCCAGTAAGTTGAATCGGCCTGCCGTCAGCTCGCCCGCCTTGAGGTCATACAACAGCATGATCAAAACTAACGGGAAAATAAACGACACAAAAAACGAAAAATCAAACCGGCCAATCAGTGCCGTACTTGGGTTTCCTACATCGCGCTCATAGATTTGCCCTTCTAATGCCAGCATGCGAATACGATGTTTCCAAGGTTGATTATCGCGCTGACCTATAGCGGCAAAAGCAAAGGGTGAGGGTTTGTCATAAGTGAGATAAAAACTATAGTATGCCGCACTTCCCCAGCTTTTTAATTTTTGAGATTCCGCTAAACGATCCTGCTGATTCAAATCAATCAAGTTTTGTATCGAGACGTTTTGACGTTTTATTTCTGCCAAACCAAAGCCAATAGAAAGGACCGATAAACCCATAACAATGACCATCCAGAGCCATAAGGAGCGGTCTCGCAAAGTCAATCGCAACTCATTGATCAGCATACTGATTAAGACTTTACGTGTTTGGGCTTTATTTGTTAGAGGTTTGCTTATTATAGGTTGAGCTGAATTCACGGCTTTATTCTCCAACTACACCAAAGTAATAGGCCCGACATCACTAGCAACCATGCCAGCATTATTTGAACAAAAGCAAAAGCTTTAGCAAAACGCTCAAATAAGCTCGCTGTTTGAAATTGGAACGCATCAAGCACCTGCCAATTTGACGCATCCACACGCGCACGCAATCCAGAAGCTTCATCTTTATTTCGATTGATATCATCCTGATAAGAAAGGTGCTCGACATGTGCGCGATTGAGCCCTTGAACAAACGAAAAACGTAGCGCCTCGGCTTCTTTTTGAAAACGATGGTAATGCTCAAGGTCTGTACCGGTCATGGACCGAGAAGCAAAAGCAATAGCCAACGCCGGGGTTAGCCAACCATACTGTGCAAGGTAAGCTTCCTGTCGAATTTCAGCTGTCATGCGCGATTCTGCATATTCATTTAGTACTTTTGTGAGTTTCTGCTCACCTTCCATTGCAACCAGACCACGGAAATTCACCGGAAGATCTTCAATACGAGTGACTGAATATTTTTTTAATATATCCGAGCGTAGCTTCTGAAAAGCGGGATCATTTGCATTGTGGCCATCACCAAGTTTGCGAATATCTGCCAACATTTTAAGGTCGGTTTGAATCTTGCCCGCAAGCGGTGCTGCACTCGTTGCAATATTAACGGCCACAGAAGGCAGTACTAGAGTTAACACAAACCAAAGCCCGGTTAACCCCGCTAAAACGGTCGACCGTTTGCGCAAAACGACCGAGAAACAGAGCGTGATAACGACCCAAAGTACGAGATACATCCAATACATACCGAATAACAGCATTACCGCGGCTGCACTCTCCCCGCTTATCACTGCAATCGAACAGCTGACAATTAGAGGGATCAGTAAAATCAGAGTCAATGCCAACAGTGCCAATGCCTTGCCCAACACCAATGTGGTTCCGCTCACGCCTAAAGACAATAATGGCGTAAGCACAGCGGCTTCCCGCTCACGAGAAACCGCGCTATACCCCAGTAAAATAATAATCAGAGGAGCAAATAATTGGTACACTAGGGCTGGCGTTAGTAGAGATAAGCCGCCAAAATCTGTGCTTGCAGCAGACTCTGCAAACATGGCTGTATTTTGACGATGCCCCTCAAGGAATATTGACTGCCCCGTCACCGGATCAAGGCCTGGGTCGAAGATGGCCAAGGGGGCTGGCGCACGAAAGACATAATGCCCGTAATGAACCATCCTATGAGGATGCCGATCAGGTTGTGCTAAAAAAGTCTCTTCAGCTTGTGCTTGCTGATGATGTCTTTCATGTGCCTGTGCATCAATGCGCAGCGCACTGACAATACTGGTCGCAATAATTAAAATCAAAAAGACTATCGCACCACCCAGCGCGAGATACGAGCGAAGCCAATACCGCCACTCGCTCGCAGCAATAAGTAATATCTGTTTCATGGCGTTATACCGCTGCCCTCTGCGATGAGCGATCCACATTGGGTGAAAAGGCTCTATGGACAATCTCGGTATCAATGCGCTCTTTGCCTTCGGATGTAAACTCACCAACCAACTGACCATCACGAAGCAAGCCGATTCGATCAGCCACCTGACAGGCACCATACACGTCATGAGTAACCATAAGAATGGTTTTGCCGCCATCGGCTAAATTACGAATAATATGGTGAAATTCGTCAATTGCGCTTGGATCTAGACCTGATGTCGGTTCATCTAGCAATAAGATATCGGTATCGCGTAAGATCGCCAATGCAATAGCCACTTTCTGGCGCATACCTTTTGAGTAATCGCGTAATTTTCGATGCCTGGCTTCTGTTGCTAAAGACACTCGATCCAAAGCAGCATCTATATCTTCTGGCGTTGCATTTTTAGCCGCTAACTGTAAAAAGTACCGTAAGTTTTCATAGGCATTAAGATGCTCATAAAGCGATGCTGACTCAGGTAGATAAGCAATCGTTTTACGTGCGGCCGCAATATCAGCCCCAACGTCTTTTCCCTTCACGCGAACATTACCGCGAGTAGGCATCAAAAACCCTAAAAAGCTCAAAAGCGTTGTTGATTTTCCGGCACCATTACCTCCCAACAGAGCATACACTTCACCGCTGTTTACACTGAAGTTAATGCCACTCAGTACTTCTTTATCAGAGCGTGCAATATAAAGTGAATCTGCTTGCAATATCATCGTATTAAAACCTGAATATTGAAGAAAGACGAACACTACGAGGCGTGCCAGGTTGCACCCAAACATCTGCAAAAGAGTTGGTATAGTATTCTTCATCGAATAAATTATTGATTTCGGCACGTAATTCCAAGGATTTTAAAACTTGGTAATTCGCCGC
>CALIUX010000087.1 GCA_938048505.1 uncultured Pseudomonadales bacterium | reverse complement strand
TCTAAGCCGCGCCGCCATGTGACGTTGTCCCCCGTGACGAGGGTAGGCAAATTGGCGCGGAGGTGGCAGCGCACAACGTCGCCGGTTGCTGCACATTCGACATCTGCCTGTGAGCGATAATGGCTAATAACTTGCCCTTTGCGCTCTTCGCTTAAACGGCTATCGTCGACAGTCTGGCGAGACTCGTCTGTAATGGCTGATTGCCGGCGCTTGATGCGCATGGTTTGCTGCTTGTTAAGTCTACGTTTTGCCACAATGTGCTCGCTGAGCTGGTCTATAATCGCAATCGTATTGTACGGCAATTTCCTTTGGCGCGTTGGATCTTGGGAGAGAACCGGGTATAACACCTGTCAAATAAGCCTGCTGTATCAACAAGCATGGCTCACATACTAGAAAGATCATTGTAAAGAATACACTTGGTATGACACACGCTGTGAATATATCCCTATACGCTCTGCGTCGGCATCCATGCCTCCGACGGTCTCATACCAAGTGTATTCTTTATTTCTGTCCCGCTAGTAACAATGCCAAAAGAGCTTTGAATAAGAAGCTATACCGACGAGATCGCTTCTAAACGCCTGTTCAAATGTTGCTGTAACAGGCACTCTTAAAAGCGTTTTATTGAATATAAATATGGATAACAATGCTATGACCCAAGCTGCCGTAAATGATAACAACCTTATCTGGATCGATCTTGAAATGACGGGCTTATTACCTGATCAAGATACCATTATCGAAATTGCCACCATCGTTACGGATAGCGATTTGAACATTCTTGCGCAAGGGCCTGTTATGGCGATTCATCAGCCTAAAGCTGTGTTGGATGCAATGGATGAGTGGAATACGCGCCAGCATGGTGGCTCGGGCTTGGTTGATCGTGTATTGCACAGCGAAATCACTATGCGCCAAGCTGAAAAAGAAACCATTCAGTTTTTAGAGCAGTGGGTGCCTAAAGGTAAAAGCCCTATTTGTGGCAACTCCATCGGTCAAGACCGACGCTTTTTGGTGCGTTATATGCCCGAGCTAGAAGTCTATTTTCACTACCGCAGCATTGATGTATCGACGATTAAAGAGCTTACGCGGCGTTGGCAGCCTGAGTTGCTAGAGGGCGTAGTGAAGCAGGGAAGCCACCTCGCTTTAGATGATATTAAGGATTCTATTGCAGAGCTCAAATACTATCGGAAGAGCGTATTTTCAATATGACCCAAAAAATAGTTGGATTGGTAGGTTTGGGTGCAGGCTTTTACCTTTTTTATATCGGTAGTGTATTTTTAGGCTTTGGCCTCTTAATACTGGGTGCTGGTTTGTATAAGGGTTCTGAGCACGGGGTTATTTTTTATCTCGGTAGTGATGAGGATGGAGACGGTGATGGAGGCGATTAGTGCTGAGTCTATCTTTTTGCCTTTTTAAAAGTGCTCATGCTGTGATTAATAGCCGTCTGACTGGCTTACACGTATAATCCCCACCGAATTTAAGTTGATCGATATTTTGTTGCTGCGTAGCAAGGGGTAGGCATGTCGGGTAATACCTTTGGAAAACTCTTTACGGTTACCACCTTTGGTGAAAGTCATGGTGTGGGGCTGGGTGCGATTATTGATGGTTGCCCGCCGGGTATTGAGTTGAGTGTTGAAGATTTGCAGGTGGATCTTGATCGCCGTAAGCCTGGCACCTCTCGTCATACCACTCAGCGCAAAGAGCCTGATGAAGTAGAAATTATGTCTGGTGTATTTGAAGGTAAAACCACCGGTACTTCAATTGGTTTGATTATTCGCAATACTGATCAGCGCTCAAAAGATTACGGCAAAATTAAAGATCAGTTCCGCCCCGCGCATGCTGATTACACGTACCACCATAAGTATGGCATTCGTGATTACCGTGGTGGTGGGCGCTCTTCTGCGCGTGAAACAGCCATGCGTGTTGCCGCTGGTGCGGTCGCTAAAAAAGTTTTAAAAGCACAATTTGGTGTTGAAATAGCAGGGTACTTAAGCCAATTAGGCCCCATTGCCATCGAAACCGTTGATTGGGATCAAATTCATCAAAACCCCTTTTTCTGCCCTGACGAAAAGAAAGTGCCTGAAATGGAAGCTTACATGGATGCCTTGCGCAAAGAAGGTGATTCGATTGGTGCGAAAATTACTGTTGTTGCACGTAATGTTCCTGCGGGCTGGGGCGAACCTGTTTTTGACCGATTAGATGCTGACATTGCGCATGCTTTGATGGGCATCAATGCGGTTAAAGGTGTTGAGGTCGGTGATGGCTTTGCTGCGGTTGAGCAAAAAGGCACGCAGCACCGTGATGAGATGACCCCCGACGGTTTTTTAAGTAATCATGCCGGTGGTGTTTTAGGTGGGATTTCTTCTGGGCAAGATGTTATTGCGCACATGGCACTTAAGCCGACTTCAAGCCTGCGCTTGCCTGGCCGTAGCGTCGATGTGACTGGCGAGGCATGTGACATTATTACGACTGGCCGTCACGACCCGTGTGTTGGCATTCGTGCAACACCCATCGCCGAAGCTATGCTCGCCATTGTTTTGCTGGACCATGCTTTACGTCAGCGCGGTCAAAATGGTGGGAATGATGTGGTTTCACCGGTTGTACCAAGTGCCGCATCATAGCGCGCCTTTTACATAAGCGGTGAAGGGCTAAAAGTGATTAGCTGCAAAAGTGGGATGTCTTTTTCTTGGGGCACCTTCTATATCAGGGCTCTCTATTAGAATTCTTCTTATATTAGGATTCTCTAAACTAGAGCCCTCTCTAATGCTCTTTATTAGAGCCTTTCAATTCATTATCGATTCAACGATAAAAGCCATCGACTCAGGCGTTCACTTCTTATTATGTCTATAAAAACGCCTTACTGGCGTCTTGCTGCCCTGTACTTTGGTTTTTTTGCTGTTGTCGGTGGAATGTCACCTTATTGGGCAGCTTATCTCAGTGCATTGGGTTTATCTCCGCCGATGATTGGCTTACTGGTCGCTGTACCGATGGTGACACGGCTAGTGGCGCCGTACATATGGGGTGCCTTGGCCGATGCGACCGGCAAGCGTCTGTATATTGTTCGTTTGGGTGCGTTAGGTGCGGCGCTGAGCTTTTCGGTTTTATTATTCTTGCAGGATTTTTGGAGCTTGCTCTTTGCAACGTTTGCCTTCAGCTTTTTCTGGAATGCCATTTTGCCGCAGTTTGAAGGTATGACATTAACCTATTTAGGCAGTCGTTCAGGTGAGTACAGCCGTATTCGGCTTTGGGGCTCGCTAGGGTTTATTGCGATGGTACTGGCGCTAGGATGGCTTTTTGATGTGTTATCGATCAACCTTTTACCGATGAGCTTGATGGCAGGTTTGTTATGGGTTGTATTGTTGAGTTGGTCTCTGCCGCCGGTATCGGTATCTCCTTCGCGGTCATCGGGCCGGCTATTGACAATACTGAAGCAACCGACGGTGATGTATTTTTTTATAGCCATTTTTTTACTGCAAATCAGCCATGGTGTTTATTATGGTTTTTATACGTTGTACCTTCAGGAGCAAGGCTACTCGAGTACATTAATCAGTGGTTTGTGGTCTCTTGGGGTTGTGGCAGAGATTATTCTGTTTATTTATGCCCCCCGTCTTTTACAGCGCTTTAGTCTTCGGCAGTGTTTGCTGGTTAGCCTACTGTTAGCTTCTTTACGCTGGTTGATTATTGGTACGGCTGATCAGTTAGTGTGGTTAGGTATTGCACAGCTAGCCCATGCTTTTACCTTTGGCATGGTGCACGCGGTGGCAATGGTGTTACTCAAAGAATATTTCGGTGAGCCGTTACAAGGACGTGCTCAGGCTTTGTATAGCGCGATTGGTTTTGGCGCTGGTGCAGCCATTGGTACTTTTGCAGCTGGCTGGTTATGGTTGCTGGGTGGTGTTTGGGCATTTAGTGTTGCTGCTTTAGTCGCGCTATGCGCCTTACTGCTTGTATTCCTTGGTATGCCGAGTAAAGCGTGTAG
>CALIUX010000086.1 GCA_938048505.1 uncultured Pseudomonadales bacterium | reverse complement strand
CCTGTCGCCTTTCTTCAAAAGCCCTACCGATGGTTAAAGGCGATTTCTGATTATTGCGCCATCGGAACAGCAGCCCCTAATTTTGCTTATCAATTATGTATTGATCGAATAACAGATGAGCAATTACATACGCTTAACCTTAGCCGCTGGAAAATAGCCCTGTCTGGCGCTGAACCCGTTCGCCATCAAACCATCATTGATTTTTGCGAAAAATTTGTAGTGAGTGGCTTTAAACCACAAACCTTCTACCCTGCGTATGGTATGGCTGAAGCCACACTTTTTGTAACGGGTGGTGATTCTCAATTACCACCTAATACCATTGCATTAGAAGCCAAAGCAATGGAGGAAAATCTATTAATTCCTGCTGTAGAGGAGCAGGCACGCCTTTCTTTTGTCAGCTGCGGCATGCCTGCAAATGATCATCAAGTGTGCATTACAAATACTGAATTACTTAAGCGTTGCAGTGATTCTACTATTGGTGAAATTTGGGTAAAAGGCCCTTCTATTGCACAAGGTTATTGGGAAAAGCCTGAACTCACGGAGAAGACGTTCCATGCTTATTTAGCCAATGGTGATGGTCCGTGGCTAAGGACGGGCGATCTGGGGTTTTGCCAATCTAATCAATTGTTTATTACTGGCAGAAGCAAAGACCTGATTGTAATTAACGGGCGAAATTTCTATCCGCAAGATATCGAGCAGCTTGTAAGCGGGTGCCATGAGTACCTAACGGCTGACGGCTGTGCCGTCTTTAGTGTCGATATGCCAAGCCCCGATGGGGGTAAGCAGCAAGAGGAGTCTTACCAAGAAAGTTTAGTATTAGTTCAAGAAGTCAGTAGGCAAGGTGTAAAGCATGGGGATTTTCATAAACTTGCCAGCCTGATTCGCACAAGAATTGCTGAACATATCGACCTGCCTGTTGCTGATATTTTATTCATCAAACCCATGACATTACCACGAACCTCTAGCGGCAAAATTCAGCACTATGCAGCGCGCAAAGCGTATAAAGAAAATAGCCACGCTGTAGTTGGGCAAATACCATTACTCGGGCACGAAGGCGGCCATGCAGCCAAAGAATATCAAGCGATCCCACCTAAAGCATCGAATAAAGTAAGCATTAATTCAGTGAATAAAGCCACTGATGCCACGGCACTGTATCAGTGGCTTAGTCAGAATTTAGCCTCGCGCTATAAATTAGGCCCACACCAATTAACACCACAAACTGCCTTCGCAGAGCTTGGGGTCAATTCCTTAGCCGCAGTAGAGCTGGCAACTTACCTAAGCGAATATTTAGGTGTTCAGGTTGACCCTGTCATCTTATGGGATTACCCAACGATAGGTGGGCTTTGCTCTCATCTGGCAGGTGAAAATCCACAAGAAATACAGCAAATCAATGCGGTAAAAAATAGCTGCCAGGATGACGATATTGCCGTTATTGGTATGGCCTGTCGCTTGCCCGCTGGCCCTGACCAAGAGGATATTGATACACCAGAACAATTCTGGCAATGGTTAAACTCGGGAGCTGATGCAGTAGGCCCTGTTCCACTTAGCCGACAACAGGATATGAACTGTGATGTCGAGGCTTTTCAAGGAGGTTTTTTACAGAACACAGATCAATTTGACCCCGCTTTTTTTGAGATTTCACCTAAAGACGCTGAGAGCCTAGATCCGCAACAGCGTTTATTACTCGAAGTCTCTATCCGTCTTTTAGAGGATGCAGGCCTACCCCTAAGTGAATGCTATGCACAGGCAATTGGTATTTTTATTGGCTCAAGTACCGATGATTATGCACACCTTGCCGAGACAAGCGAGAATCTTAAAAGTAATACAGTTGGTGTAGGTTTAGGCACTGCAAGAAGTGCTGCCGCGGGCCGATTAGCTTATTTTCTTGGTACATGTGGTCCAGCAATACACGTGGATACCGCCTGCTCAACATCAGCGTATTCCGTGCATCTTGCTTGTCAGAGTTTGTTGTCAGGTGAAAGCGAGCAAGCCATTGCGGGTGGTGTGAATTTGATCTTAGACTCTGAAAGGTACGAGCCTTTAAAGGCTATGCAAGCCTTATCACCCAGTTTTCGATGTCGGACCTTTAGCGATGATGCTGACGGCTATATACGCAGTGAAGGATGCTCTTTGGTATTGTTAAAACGCTTGTCGGATGCTCAGCGTGATGGCAATACAATACATGGAGTCATTCGTGCTAGCTGCGCCAATCAAGATGGGCGGAGTAATGGCTTAACAGCTCCAAATGGCCGAGCGCAGCGTAAGTTATTAGCTCAAGCCATGCTGACAGCCGGTGCAAAACCAGAAGAAATTGGATATATCGAAACGCATGGTACCGGAACGCCTTTAGGCGACCCAGTTGAGGTAAATGCCCTGGCTTCTGCTTTAGGTGGGCAGCGCTCTACACCATTATTGCTCGGCGCATTAAAATCTAACATCGGGCATTTAGAATCAGCAGCAGGCAGCACGGCCCTGATTAAAACACTTTTATGCCTAAAAAATGGAGCCATTCCAGCTAATTTACATTTTAGTCAGGGGAATACCCATATTAATTGGGTGGAACTGCCATTAAAGCCAGTTAATACACGCTGTGATTGGCCTATGCAGCCTTTATTAGACTGCAAAGAAGCATCCAAAGATGAAGCTAAAGCTTCTCTAGCGGGCGTTAGCGCTTTTGGGATGAGCGGCACGAATGTACATTTTATTATTGAGCAAGCCCCCTCTTCTGTCTCGTTGAAAATAGAGCAAAAAAATCAAGAAAAGAGTCATGTAGCTTCGATGCCACTGCCTTTGTTATTACTCAGTGCAAAAACACCTGCTGCTTTAGCTGGCCAAGCCAAGGTCTGGGCTGAATGGTTGCAAGCAGAGGGAGATCTCAATACGTTATTGCACACTGCCACCATTCGTAGTCAGTTTGGTCTGCGGGCAGCTCTGAGTTTTAGCTCACAAAATGAACTCATTGAAAAACTACAGAAATTAGCTGCTATTAACCCCCGCACACTGCTCGATTCTCCTGAAGTTGAATATGCAAGCACCATCAAGCCTTTCCACCCTGTATTATTATTCACCGGTCAAGGGTCCCTGTATAACCAAGTTGCGAAGGGACTATTTCAAGCGTCAGACATTTTTCGGTGTCATATTTTGCACTGTGAAAAATTACTTCTTAATTTTCAGCAACAGCTAAATGAATCAGAATTTGCTCAATATTCACACCTTCTGAAAGACCCTAGTCAAAACCCATATTCGTTAACTCAGGTTTTATTTGCGGATGAATGCCTAGGGCAAGATGAATCAGCGCTATTGCTTCAGCCTATTTGGGCTCAAGTCTCTCTCTATGTTCTGCAGACCGGTTTAGTGACAGTACTTAAAGATGCAGGCATTAGCCCTGCTGCCGTTGTGGGGCATAGTATTGGAGAATATGCTGCGGCTTTTAGTGCTGGCGTCTTCAGCTTGCACCATGGATTATGGTTAATATGGCAGCGTGGTTTGCTCACGCAAAACTGCCAAGCTGGAAGCATGTTGGCCGTTTGGGCTTCACTAGAAGAACTTGAGTATCTACTTGGCTATCAAAAGGATTGGCCTTTTGATGTGGCAGCCCACAATTCAGATCGTCAGCTTGTTTTAGCAGGGCAAAAAGATGTCATTCAAGAGCTGATAACAAATCTCGAACAAAACAACATAAATCATCAAGCACTAGAAACAACACATGCTTTTCATTCTCGTCTGATGGAAAGCACCGCTGAATCTTTCTACCCTATTGCTCACCAAGTTCATTTTGATCAACCCAATATACCTTGGTTTTCCAGCCTATTAGGGCGGCAGATACAAGAAGATGATATTAACGCACAATATTGGCGTGAGCACATAAGACAACCTGTTAAGTTTAATCAATCAATTTGGGCTTTGCTAAACGAATCACCTATAGCAAAAGAGGCGTTAGAGTCACAAAAACAGTCAGTCGATTTTATTGAAATTGGTCCAAAACCTCAGCTCAGTGCATTAGTTAAAAACATTGTTCGGCAACAAGATAGATCGCTTACTATTCGTATATTACCGACGCTAAAAAGCGATAAAAAGTCAGAAGTTCCTCGTTTGTATTCAGCAGACAGTATGCGCATTGCAGATGTGCTAGCACAGGCATGGCGTCAAGGCAGTGAAATTAATCTAGATGCTATTAGGCCGAAATCTCAGCAATTAAATACGTCTAGCAGCCAGCCAGTACCCGGCTATGCGTTTGATCGTCAGCGCTATTGGCTTACACCTAGACATGAAATGCATGCTAATAAAACCCCTTTCGATTCTTCACTTACTATATTAGGTAATCTGACAGAAAAGCTGCCGAGCCTTTTGCCTTCAGCTTTAAATAAATTAAAAGAGCAAGCATCACTGACAGATGAACAAAATAAAATTTTCTGTGAGTATCTACCGCAACTGCTTAAAAATATTCAACAACAAGCACACTTAAACCAAACAGCAAAGACCATACAGTACCAGAGAACTTGGCAGCCTCTATTTTTAGATGAGTCAGAGGGTAAGCCCTCGCTATTCATTATCCATACGGCCGCTCTACCGAAAGCGCTTGCTCAACAAGCAAAAAAGACCGTGCAAATAGAAAGCGATACATGGAGTGAAAAAATTGAGGTGTTTCTAAAGAGTCTTTCTGATCACGACCAGCAGACAAGTAATATCCCTATTTTATTGTATATCTCTTCACCTGTTCTACTGAGCAAGCAGGCTGATACAAAAAACTTACTGCATTCTACACAAGAGCCCATAGTACTTTTACAAAAAGTTATATCGCTTATATCAGCAAACCTAAAATACCGTTTATATATCAGTGTGCCAAGCTTTCATACCTATGGTACATCTAAAGCAGATAATGTGGCTGATGGCTATAGGGCCGATCTTGATAATATTGATCTGGGTCAACGCTATGCTCCGCTATGGGGAAGTGTTATCTCTCTTGTGCATGAAATGAATGAACAATGGGGCGCTATCATTGATTTGCCCAATGCAGAAAAAGGCCCTGCTGAGAATGATTTAACCGCCCTATTAAAATACATTAACTCATCCTTAGCCGACACATGCTTAAACGATACTGAGTGCTTGATTCGTAACGGTGAAATATTTGTACCGCGTTTAGAATCACTATCATTTGAACATCCACAGGTTTTAGATGCAGAGGTCGATAACTCGTCACAACATTCACAATGGGAAAATGGAAATGTTCTCATTACAGGTGGTTTTGGTTCATTAGGATTGGAGCTGGCAGAGTATTTTGTCGCTAATCAAGTCAGCACTTTAATTATCACCAGCCGCCGAGGGCACGAGGCCATCACCCCGGATATAGATCAGCGAATTCAACGCTGGAAGCAAGCAGGTTGCCACATTATTTGTCAGCGCTTGGATATAACCACACAAGGCGATGTGGCAGCGTTTTTCAACTCTTTTCAATCCATGCTAAAAGAACTAAACGTCCCCTCTTCTGAATTGACAGGTATTTTTCATCTGGCAGGTATTGCTGCTGAGAGTGAATTGTTTTCGGATATTCGACCCAAGACATTAGAGCATGTGTTAAGCCCTAAAGTATTAGGTGCAAGCTGGTTGCATCAATATAGTCAATCACTAAAGCCAAAATATTTTGTATTGTTTAGTTCAATTGCTTCGCTTTGGGGGTATACGGGCCAAAGTGCTTATAGTGCGGCTAATTATTTCTTGGATTGGATCGCTCATCATCGTCAACAAATGGGGCTGCCTGCACAAAGTATCAATTGGGGTCCATGGGCTGGTGAAGGCATGGCAGCCAGCGAGTTAGTAAATAAAGCCATGGCGCAAATCGGCATTCAGTCATTAAGCCCTGAAGGTGCATTGACTGCAATGGGTGTTAGCTTAATTCAGCCTGCACAAAGAGCATTGGTTGATGTGAACTGGCAAACAATGCACCAGCATTTTAATCGAAGAATTACCTCTAATTTACTCAGTCGATTAAATGAAAGTGATTCAATCACGACAATTGAACAAGAAAAACAAGATGAAACGTTGAATGAACAACCTAATCAGCTACTTTTCCAGTTAAGAAATATTGATGCAGCCGAGAAAAAGCAGAAAATTCAACAATGGATAGTGGCATTATTATCTGATCAATTAGGTACTAATGTTAATCATATTCAAGCTCATACACCCTTAACCTCTTTGGGTCTTGATTCTATTACTGCATTAGAAATCAAGCACAAAATTCAAAGTGACTTAAATATTGACATACCTGCAACACTATTTTTACAAGGCGCTAATGCACAATCCCTCACAGAATATATATTGAATCATCTTAAACCTATACAAGGCAGTAGCCTTAATAGCCATGCATCGCAAGTATTAAAATCTGATATCACTCACCCCAATCTCATTCCTGATGAAAATCAGATCCCGCTTTCTTATGCACAGCAGCGATTGTGGGTTGTCAATCAGTGGCAAGATCAAAAAGGCTTATACAATATTCACGCAACTATACGCATCACGGGAGACTTAGACAGGCGGCGTTTTATTCAAGCGATGCAACACGTTATTGACTACCATGAATCTCTTCGCACACGTTTTGTGATAACCGATGCAGGGCCGGTACAACGCATTTTACCAAAGCTTGAATTGCCTGTTGATGTATTAAAATGGCCTAAGTCTGACTTAAATGATACATCTGTGGTGAATTTTTCACGTGAGCAAGCCCATCAAGCATTCGATTTGGAAAAAGGCCCTCTTCTTTCTGTTGTCATTCTTTCACCAGAAGACACCCAAGAAAATTCAAACGCTTCATCACAGCATCATTATGCTTGCATAACTCTGCATCATATTATTGCAGATGCATGGTCAATGGATATTCTTATTCGAGAATTCTCTATGGCTTACCATCAATTGAATAATAAGGCACTTTCTAAGAACATTAAGTCTGAAAGTATTCAATATCGTCACT
>CALIUX010000085.1 GCA_938048505.1 uncultured Pseudomonadales bacterium | reverse complement strand
GTATCAAGGGTGCGTTTATTTCACTGCGCCGAATATTCTCATCAAACATTTATTACTTAAAATGGGTGAGCAAGATACTAGAAGAGAGCATGTATTTGATTTGGTTGGTGAGGTTGCCAATACAATATCGGGCAATGCTCGTAGTCAGTTTGGTCGGGATTTTAATATATCTGTTCCCATTCTGGTGGAGGGCGCGCCGAATGGTATTTACTTACCATCTGAAGCGCGTTCTTATGTGATACCGCTTTACTGGAAGGCATACCATGCTGCCGTTGTGATTTGCTTATCTCAGTAAAAGTGCCTTGATTTATCTATTTGCATTATTGTCTTTGCTTATAATTTTTTTGCTTATATTGCGTCGGACAATAACCGCGTGAGACATCTGGTGAGCGTAAAGCTTGATGTTTAGTTTTTCGCCCACTCACACGCTTGCGCCAAAGTTTAAAGCTCTTATGGTGTAGTTGTTTTTGCATGATACGAATTACGGCATTTTCATTAATACCATATAACCTTTCAATGGCTTCAAAGGGGGTTCTATCTTCCCATGCCATTTCGATAATTCTTGAGAGCTCACTTTCGCTGAATATAGACGCTGATACGGGTGCTACATGTTGCATAATTAACAATAAGACCTTTTATGCCAATTAATTTATGGCTGATTGACTTCTGAATAAAGTTATACGCTGCGTTCAGGGTGTCGGTTTGAGTGATGCTCATACTTCATAAAAAGAAGCGCATAAAACTTATCTTAATAGCGGGTCTTAATAGCGGGTGATCTAGTAGGCGATCACGTTTTTAAAGATCAATTTGGGTGAGAATGTGAATAACTTGGCACCATTAACTGGCTAGGTGCTACGGGTGTCATTTTGCGCCGTACAATCGATAGTACTAATTTATTAGGTTGCTATCGGGTGTTAATCGGTATGAAAGAGTTATGTGTAGACTTCAAAAAAGCGCACTGCGTAAATAGGATTGTTTCTCAATGCATGCACACCGCTTCAGCCGTCAAAAAATATGGCATAAAGCTGGGCTGTACGAGCTTATTCCTTGGGCTACTGACGGCGTGTGGCTCTGAAGATATTAGCGATACACAATCTTCTCTTGAAGCGATTTCATCTGAAACAATTCCGCCTAAAGCAAATTCATCTGAAGCAAGCTCCGTTGAAAGCGCCTCTTCTGACGGCGCTGGCAGTTTGCCCATAACCCGCGATAGCAGTAGCTCAGAAGGTATGTCTTCGTCGTTGTTATCGAGTATTGCCGCTGTCGCAAGCACTAGCCATTCCATCAGTAGTAAGCGTTCTTCATCTGCCAATATGAGCTTTTCGAGCCGTGTGAACGTTCAATCATCTAGCTCAGTCGCTTCCTCTGAGCCCAGCATGCCAAAGGTGCTGAGTTTGTCTTTAATTAATGCCGAGACGGATCAGATTGTGCCCGGGTTTGACCCATTATTACCAGGCTCGATGATTAACTTTAATGCAATTGGTACTAAGCAATTAACCGTTCGTGCCAATACTAATGATGTAACCGATGGCGTTGTATTTGTCGTGAATAATCGCTTTTCTTTTCAAGAAAACCGCCGTCCTTTTGCCCTGGCTGGTGATGATGGTAATGGTGATTTCCAGGCATGGGGTTTTTCTTCGGGCGAGCAAGATATTATCGTACGGCCATATGCTCGCCAAGGGCAGCAAATTGTCGAAGGGGAGCTATTAAGCGTTACCTTTTCATTCGTTGAGCCGGTTTTAGAGGTAAGCCGTACCGCTATTAATTTTGATGGCGTTATTGGTCAATCTAAAGCGATTGACCAAGTATTGTCCGTTAGAAATACCGGTAATGCTTTGGGGGCATTTTCTGTACAAGGAGCACCTGATTGGTTGGCTATTGATATAACCGCCGGTGATGTTAAGGCCGGGGAGCAAAGCAATATCACTCTAACCTCAACGCTCTGCACGCAAGAGCTTGAGCGTAAAGGTGAGTTGACGATTACGTCTGGTGACGTGATTGTTGCAACGGTAGTGGTTGAGCAGCACTGCTTGCCGTTTACTGATGTCACTTATGATCTTGCATTAGAGCGTGTTTACTTTATGCAAAGTACAACCCAGCAAGATAGCAGCCAAGATCAACCATCTCGTATACCACTGGTTGCTAATCGCAAAGCCATTGTTCGGGCATTTGTCACTGAAAATGAAAGTGCTGATAAACCCTTGCCTCGCCTTGTGATGGTTTATCAACAGGCTGATGGTAGCCAAGGTGAAATAGATCTGTCGCCACCCGCTACCATTGATACCGCCGTCGATGAAAGTCGCTTAAACGACACTTATGTTGGTGAGATACCCGAAAACCTTCTTCAAGAAGATACAATTGTGCATTTTGTATTGGACCCAGATGACCAAGTCCCTGAAAGTAATCCGCGTAATAACCGATATCCTCAGGATGGATCATGGAATTTAGATATTAAAAAATTGCCCGACTTTAATATCACTTTTATTCCTATTGCCATCAATGGTGAACTGCCTACAGTGACAGAGGCTATTGCTCGTGATCTATTGCAAGCGAGTTTGGCATTGCACCCAATTGCTCGTTATACCATTGATATTCGAGCCCCTTACACTCATACCGCCAATGATTGGTCTTCGTTAGTCAGAGAGGTTTCTAACCTTCGTCGTCAAGATGGCAGCGCTAATTTTTATCATGGCTTAGTACCGAAAGACCCTGAAAATGGTTTTACAGCAGGCATTGGTTTTATTAACGGCAAGAGTGCAGTGAGCTTATTAATGGGCGACACCATTGCGCATGAGTTAGGTCATAACTTTGGTCGACCTCATGCACCTTGTGGTGTTAATGGCGAAGTTGATGGGGAGTATCCTTATGCTCAAGGCGCCATCGGCGTATGGGGTTTTGATAGTCGAAATGGTACGTTAAAAGCGCCTTCCTTATCTGACTATATGGGGTATTGCCGCCGTCGTTGGACCAGTGACTATAATTATCGCAAGATACTTAATGCATTAGATAACAACCTTGTTCGTAGTTTTAAAGCTTCACTCAATGCGAATGATGATGCTTGGTTTATTGAGGGTGTTGTCAATAGTGAAGAACTGACTGTTAATACATGGCAAAAAGCCGATAAACGATTCGAACCAAATCGCCCGGGTGCTTATTGGGTACGTTTATTAAATGCTGACGGAGATGTATTAGGTCGTGCACAATTTGGCCTCGAATCGCTAGACCACTCAACTGTTAAGCCGTTTTTTGCTGTAGTGAATAATGATTTTCCTCATGAGCAGGTTGCTTCTATAGAAGTAGGCATTAATCAAGATGTTCTGTATAGCAATACGCTCCCTCAAGGGGGGTTACTGTTAAAACCACAGCTTTCTATTGCAGAGCAAATTATTGCACGGCGTATTGATGATAATCGAGTTGAAGTGATTTGGCCTGCAAATGGCCAACAGCTAATGATTA
>CALIUX010000084.1 GCA_938048505.1 uncultured Pseudomonadales bacterium | reverse complement strand
GTTGAGGTGGCATGCCATACTTCGGTTTTATCCCAGGGAAAAACTTTACCTTCAGGATCAGCATTGCCAAAACCGACGGTTTCACCTTCGCCCTTGGTGTACCAGACGTGGTACAAATCATCAACTTTAATCACAGCGCTTGGATCGCGACGAATCACGCCATCCTCAAAAGCAAAGTCACCACCTAAGGGCTCAACGTCAAATTCAAAGATCCACTCAGGACCTTTTGAATCGTAGCCGCGCTCAATTGCGCGCTGGCTGGCTCGGCTCAACTGAGGCTTATTATTTTCATCTACCATAATCACTTCAACTCTATCACGTATTCTTTAGCGTGCCGTCTGGCAATCACCAATTGGAATTTACTGATGGTCGCTACGCCAACATATCTGAAGACTAGCAAACACTCTTACACAGCAAATTCCGTTACTTTAAAAAGCCTTACAAAAGGAAAATCAGTTACTTGGGAGCGCATCAAAGAACGCTGCTTCAGGCACAATGGCTCCAGCATGCTGAATCACGACGCCCGCCACTTTACTGGCTCGCTGCGCTGACTCCGATGCTGAGAAGCCTTTAATGCGGCTAGACAAATACCCTGCATTAAAGGAATCGCCTGCAGCCGTAGTATCCACCACATCGTTAATAGGCGTGATGCTCACAAAAGAAGATGCGCCTTCAACATTCAAGTCAACGCCATCGGGTCCATTCTTAATGACGATTTCTTTTACTCCAAGAGACTGCAAATATTGAGTCGCCGCAGCAGGTGTTGCTAGGCCGTATAAATCTTCTAAATCTTCAATGCCAGGTAAAGCAATGTCACTAAGAGAAAAAGCCTGAGTCATTGCGGCCTGAGCCACCTCTTGGCTTTCCCATAGGCGAGGGCGATAGTTGGGGTCAAAAACAATGCTAGCGCCTTTTTCTTTGAGATCCTTAAGCCAAGCAAACAGTTGCTCGCGCGCCTCAGGAGAAAAGATAGCCAGCGTAATACCGCTGACAAATACCGTATGCGGAACCTCATCAATACGAGGTTGCTCAGTAGCCATTGACATAACTTGCTTTGCGGCAGAATCGGAGCGCCAATAACTAAAACTGCGCTCACCTGCATCATCTGTATGAATGAGATATAAACCAATATTTTTTTCTGGGTGCTGATACACAAGTGACGTATCGACTTTGTGACCAGAGAGATCAGAAAGGAACTTTTCACTGAAAGCGTCCGAACCAATCGCAGTCATAAGCTGGACATTCGGGTTGGCAGGCTGATCCAGTAAACGCTTTAAATAGACGCTTACACTGTAGACATCGCCACCAAAACCTAACTCAAATGCACCAGACGCATTGGGAGCAAACTCGACCATTGGCTCACCAACAACCACTATTTTACTGCGAGACATTTTGAAAAAATTCCTAGATTAATGATTAAGCAAAAAATCGTAACGCAGACGATAGTCATATCGCTCGCCCGGACGTAATACGATTGAGCCAAAACTTGGGGTGTTAGGGGTATTAGGGAAGGCTTGCGCCTCGAGGCATAGACCAGTCCGCGCAGCTAATTGCTGATAGCGGGGGTCACTTGAGGCGCCTAGAAAATTACCCGTGTAAAAATGCATGCCAGGTGCTGACGCATAAAAGTGCATTGCGAGCCCCGATTCTTCGCTCACCAATTCCGCTACAGGTTTCGCTAAGTCAGCCGCAGCAGCATTGAGCACAAAATTTTGATCAAAACCGGCCGTTAAATCTAACTGTGGGTGTCCTTGTTCTAAGGCTTCACCGACACGACGCAAAGCCCTAAAATCAAAGCAAGTATTCTCAACAGACTCAAATTCACCAGTCGGTATTGATCGCTCATCTGCTGGCGTATACTGCGCAGCATTGATTTTCAGCGCATGATCCAAAATATTGCCTGCGCCAGCCAAATTGAAGTAGCTGTGCTGAGTCAGATTCACAATCGTGGGCTGATCAGTTGTTGCCCAGCATTCTACTTGCAGGCTATTATCAGCCGTGAGTCGATACAATACGTTGACTTGTAAATTACCGGGGTAGCCCCCTTCATTGTGCGGACTGAGGTAAGAAAGCTGCACAGCGCAATCACTGTTCTCAACAGATGTTTTCGCATCCCATACCACACCATTGAAACCAGGCACACCGCCATGAAGGTGGTTAAAATCACCTTCGTTACACTCTAGCTGATAGGCTTTACCGTCAAGATCAAACTGACCACCCGACAAGCGATTGCATACACGACCAACAATAGCACCAACATAAAAAGGGTCATCAATGTACTCTTCTAATGTTTCGTAGCCCAATACAACGTTAGTTTGCTTGCCATGAGAGTCCGGTAAGACTATCGATTTAATGATGGCACCATAGGTGCAAATCTCGACAGTCATACCGTTATCGTTGGAAAGCCGATACAGCTTAACGCCAGTGCCATCGGCAGTTGTTCCGAATAAATGTTCAGACACTTTCACAGCGTTGCTTTCCTCTCTTTTAATACTTATGGCAAGGTAGATTCAAGGATGTGCGCGCCTGCGCTGGCGCCAACAAGATATTGCTTACACTCTTTACCATATTCTTTAGCATAGGCCTCTGCGACAGCCTGCATGATTGCTTGGCTTTTCGCTTTTGGCGTTAATGCCACAACACAGCCACCAAAACCGCCACCAGTCATGCGCACACCGCCATCGTTATTGAGGTGCTGAGCAACGGACTCGACCAAAAAGTCGATTTCTGGGATTGTGATTTGAAAATCATTTTTCATTGACTGATGTGATTCATTCATCAGGGCAGATAACTGAGCCGCATCGCTAGACTCTAATGCTTTAGCTGCAGATTGAGTGCGCTCGTTTTCGGTAATCACATGGCGTGCGCGCATATAGGCAAGCTCATCACCACTCTTCTCTAATGCATCTAAATGACTAATATCTGCTTGACGCAAAGACGGCAATCCCAGTAGCCCAGCAGCACGCTCACAATCTGCACGGCGATCATTATATTCACTGCCCGTAAGCTCTCGCTTTACGCAACTATCAATAATGAGAACATCAAGATCATCTGGAATGCCAACAGGGCGATACGAAAGCGATTCGCAATCTAGCAACAGTGCTTTACCCGCAATGCCTGCAGCAGAAGCAATTTGATCCATAATGCCGCAGTTACAGCCAACAAAATCATTTTCTGATTTTTGAGCAACTTGCGCCATCTGAATAGCATCTAACCCAAGCTGATTCAATGTATTGCAAACTAATGCAAAGGCAACACATAAAGAAGCTGATGAACTAAGGCCGGCACCACTCGGTAAATTACCTATGATGAATAAGTCCATACCAACTAGCTCGTGGCCCGACTCCAGCAGCTCTTTGCAAATACCTTTACAGTAATTTGACCAAACCGCATCATCAGAGGCTTCAAGAGGCTGATCAAGAGACCATGTCATATGCTGATCATTAATGTTACCTGCATAGACATTAATCGTCTTATCAGTACGCTTACGCGCAGCAATGTAGGTACCAAATTGGATTGCGCAAGGGAATACAAAGCCATTGTTATAATCGGTGTGCTCACCAATTAGGTTGACTCGACCCGGTGCGTAGGCAACGATCTCTGGCGCTTGTGAAAAGTGCTGTGAGAATTTTTCTTTAACGACGTCTTTCATAGGCTTATAAACTAGATAGGTAATGCTTATCCGAACACTCACGCAGACGCAATGCTGCCTGTTCGGGTGTAATATCACGCTGCGCTTCAGCTAGCATTTCATAACCAACCATAAATTTCTTTACGGTGGCACTGCGCAACAATGGAGGGAAGAAAACAGCATGAAGCTGCCAATACTCTTTAGCATCACGATCAAACGGGTTTGATCGCCACCCCATAGAATAAGGGAAACTACACTTAAATAGGTTATCGTAACGGGTTAGAGTTTGCTTAAGAATGCTGGCGAGCGCATCTTTTTGCTCAACGGACAAATCCTGAAAACTCGTCACATGCGCACGAGGCAAAAGCATAATCTCGTAAGGCCAGCATGCCCAAAATGGCACCAATGTAACCCAATGATCATTCACATCAATTAGACGCTCTTTCTGTTCAAGCTCCAAATTAACGTAATCCAACAGTAAATTACTGTTCTTTTTCTTAAGGTAAGCGGCAAGATTTTCATCAATCTTAGACGCTTCAGTCGGTAATTGATCTTGAGCCCATATCTGACCGTGCGGATGAGGGTTCGAACACCCCATTGCGCTGCCCTTATTCTCAAAAATCTGAACCCATGCATACTTTTGCGAAAGTTCTTTTTCTTGCTCACGCCAAGTATCAATAACGGAGCCAATTTCACTTGGCGTCAATAAAGGCAAGCTTTTAGAGTGATCAGGTGAAAAGCAAATAACACGTGCTTCACCGCTCACTGAGTTATAGCGCAGTAAACTATCTTCGTCTGACGCATGTGCATCAAAACCGCCCTGCTGCAATGCTGGGAAGTCATTCGCAAAAACATAAGGCGAATCATACTTTGGGTTTTCATGACCGCCAATGCGGGTGTTACCCGGACATAAGTAACACTTTTCATCGTAACTTGGCTTGACTTCGGTATCGGGTGACTCTTCTTGCCCCTGCCAAGGACGCTTACCTCGATGAGGTGAAACCAGTACCCACTCACCAAGCAATGGGTTGTAACGACGATGGCTCACATCAGACAACAAATTGGTCATAAAATAAAATCTCTGGGTATAACACTTATTAAAATACGGCAAAAGATACGATAAGGCATCAAACTGAGTCGAAATCCATCGATAGCTTAATAACAGTAAGCTAAAACAACATAAGTCCACACGCTGCTAGATTAACGCAAGACACTACATTCACTCAGTTTGCTCGTTAACCACTCACTCTTTATTAGCCGCTGACCTAACGAAGCAAAGGCTAATTGGAAAGCAAACGAATATCGCTTAAATTTTTCTTCACACAGCCGCTTTAGCGCTACAATTGAAGTAACGCGCAATTATCGATTGTCAGCCCAAAAGTGTCAACAATTTACAATCGATGCTGACCATATCGAAAACCTATATGCTACGATAGCAGGTCAGCAGAATTTAACATACTTATAATATTTGCGCGAAAATGGAGGCATTATGCTCGACAGACAAATCGTTTCAGTTAAAGACCAAATTGCAGAGCAGTTGCGTTCGGACATTATATCCGGCGAACTCAGCCCCGGCGAAAAGCTCAATGAGGTTTCATTAACCAAACGTTTTGGCGTATCACGCGGCCCCATTCGCGATGTTTTTTTAGAGCTCACTAAAGAAGGGCTTCTGGCCTCAAAGAATAATTGTGGCGTATCGGTCAATCACGACCTCTCCCCAGCGCTTCAGGGCTTAATGGTTGAAATTCGTCGCACAATCGAAACCTTTGCCATTACGCAACATAACGACCCCCTCAATGAAGAAGACTTTGACAACCTGGATGCCATCATTGGGCGCATTAGAGAAGCCTTTAAGGAAAACGACTTTACCGCAGTCACCAAAGCCGATATTGAGTTTCATCGCTATCTTGTTTTCAAAGCGGGTGGAGCAGAATTGGCAAATTTATGGTACACAATCGTTTTGCGCATGCGAATGAACTACAGAAGACTCTCAACAGCAAAAGATTGCGTTGATGAGCACCAAGCCATTATCGACGCATTACGAAACAAAGATCTGGCATTAGCCAAAGAGCGGCTGATAGCCAATATTAAGTAAGCAATATTCAATTAGACAAACCAATACAATACACCCCACCCCGCATCTCTTATCTGATGATATTTGAAGCATAAAAAAGCCTCCGCAATCAATTTTACGGAGGCTTTTTTATGCTTTGCTCTTAAGGCTTGCAATATGCCTAAGTCAAAGCAGGCACCCTATGCTGCTCACAAAGGCGCAAGCAGCAAAAGATACCTAGGCTTTATTTTTATTTGGCATAGCGATCTTTGTAAAGATCTTTACCCAGCTCTTGAGCCGCTTTAACCATATTAGGGTAAGGCGTATCAGTCACATCAACAAAGCCCACATTATAGTTTTCGCCATCATACGCACGGCCGGTTAAGGGTGAATCCATATACTGGAACCAATGCGCGCCAACAAAATACGGGCTTTCAACAACGGAGTCCATGTAATCCAAGAACATAGAGGCACGATCTTCGAAGGTTTCCGCCTGGATCAAACCAGGATGATAAAGACCTGACTCCGCCGCACCCATATGGAACTCACCAATAATAGTTGGCATATCGAATTCACTTAAGAAAGCCCACTTTTTCTTTGTAAGACCCTCTTTATAGGCATTAAAGCTGATGACATCAACATGCTTAGCCGCAGCACGTACAACCTCTAAAGGCATACCCCAATCAGGCAAACGAGAACCCAGATACAGGTGATTTGGCAAGTATTTGTCCATTGCTTGCGCTACGATGCGGTAGTACTGCGATGCATAGTATTCAAGCATTGCTGAATAATCTTGACGCTGTGCATCTGTAATATCACCGGCATCAAACCCTTTATCAAACTCACCCCAAGAGCCTAAAGAAAGGTTCCAAGCCTTATTGAAAGCCGAAATAGTGCGATATTTAGCCTTCATCAAACCCGTAAATTCTGCTTTAGTTGGCACTGTAGCGCCATTGCGGCCCAGCGTGTTAATCACAATACCGTAACGCAACTGATCACTTTCTGGGCGACCAAAGCTTTTTTCATTATCAATAAAGACACCAACAGCCCAAGGAGTGTTTTGAATCTCTTTTGCTACTTGCTTAACGGTTGCATCAGCACGCACAGCAAATTCAGGGTCAAAGACATCAGGCATGGGGCCCCAGAAGTCAAAACCACTCGAAACGGTTTTAAAGTTGCCAATAATCCAACCATTGGCAAAGAAAGGGACTTTTTGGTTATCGTAATAACGTGGGTCAGTCCAGTTACCCAAAGAAGTGAAACCCCAATTACGCATACGATCAAGCGTTACCTCTTCCCACTTATCTAAGAAAGAGTTGGGTTTATGCTCACCATATTTACGCTCTAAATTTGCCTGATAAAAGCTGAATGTTTCACCTTGACTCAAAGGCCCCGAATGCGCAGAGCGACGGTAGCTATAGTGGTTTGATAGCTCGTCATCAAAATCAGGCAGCCATGTAAACATATTGGAACGCGTCGATGAAACCAACTTACGAGAACCTTTGGCTGCACCACTTACTTGAAGTAAACCGCTTGAATCTTCAGGCGTTAAGTCATCAGCAGAGCGCTGTTTAACAAGGTTTGCATCGTAATCATAGCCTGTCAAAGTGGTAGAGTTAGACAAGCGGATAATATCTAAACCTGTTGCAAAGTAGAGGTAGCCCTCTGGATCAACCAACGCCCACTTACCGTTATATTTTTCGGTACGAAAGTACCCTGTTGCTTTGAGCTTAGGGCCATCTTTCCAGCCACTAAATTTAGATCGGCCCGCCATCAGCTTACCATCTAAAGACTTCAACTCTTTGTCACGCAAATCATGCAGTTGATCAAGAGACTTAATCTTACCGCGAAAATCTTTTTTAGCATTTTGACCAAACTCATCAACAATGCTGGTCAAAAACTCTGTGTTCATCTTAGGGTTTTGAGTGACCCTCAGATTATCAATGACTAAGTTTTTATCATGAAGGTTATTTTGCAAAGAGAGCGTGATTTTAGTGATGGCCGATAGATCAAGCGCCTGCACACCCCACATCCAAATAAAAGGCTTTTCGTTACTCTCCCAAGTCTCTGGGTTCCCTCTCAGGCCTGATAAAAAGTTTAGCTCAGTCGTTGTATCATCAGGCTT
>CALIUX010000083.1 GCA_938048505.1 uncultured Pseudomonadales bacterium | reverse complement strand
GTTTATTGATCAAGCAGCTTTAAATGCCGGTGATCAACAAGCTGATGAATACCAAGACGCGATCCAAATGATGACACTACATAGTGCCAAGGGTTTGGAGTTTCCGTTAGTTTTTATTGCGGGAGCAGAAGAAAATTTATTCCCACATAAAATGTCTGCAGACAGTGCCGAAGGGTTAGAGGAGGAGCGGCGTCTTTGCTATGTCGGTATTACCCGTGCTATGCAAAAACTAGTTATTACACATGCCGAAAGTCGGCGTCTGCACGGCAGTGAAAATTATAATTCACTATCACGTTTTATACGGGAAATTCCCACGGAGTGTATTCAAGAGGTGCGTTTAAAAGCGTCGGTTACTCGGCCGGTTAATGTTGCGTCTTCATCTCGTAAGGGCGGTAATGCGCAGTGGAGTGATGAAGGTGATGGTGATTTACAGTTAGGCCAGCGTGTTATGCATGGTAAGTTTGGTGAAGGTGTTATTTTGCAGTTTGAGGGGCGGGGTGCCGGTTCGCGAGTTAACGTTGCCTTTGATGAAGCAGGTAGTAAATGGCTTATGGTGCAATACGCTAAACTGCAGCCCATTTAATCAATATTCCATAAAACCTCAATAGCACACACATAAAACCAATAGTAATAGCAATAGATAATGCATAAGTAGGCGCATAAATAAGGTAAGCAATTTGATGAGCAAAATACAAAAAACACAACAAGGAATACTGCCTGGCATTATTGCGATCTTGCTTATTATCATCGTCGTATTGTTTTTTTTATTGGTTTTTCAAAGCCCCTCAATTCAAAAGTCATCCGTTCAAAAAGTATCAGCGAGTGCGGCCCAATCAAAAAATGGCACTGCCACCCTGTTAGCGGGGCAAAATATTTATGAATGGACCTTGGTAACGACTTGGCCAAAGAATTTCCCTGGTTTAGGGGCTGCACCTGAAAATCTTGCCCGTATGCTCAAAGAAATGAGTAATGGCCGCTTAAATATCAAAGTACATGGTGCGGGCCAGTTAGTGCCTGCGCTAGGTGTGTTTGGCGCGGTTTCAACCGGTAGTGCTCAAATGGGGCATAGTGCTGCATATTATTGGCGGGGCAAAATGCCAGCATCGGTTTTTTTCACAGCAGTTCCCTTTGGTATGAATGCACAAGAGTTTAACGGTTGGCTGCATCACGGTGGTGGGCTAGCGTTATGGCGTGAACTCTATGCTGAGCATAATCTAATCCCTTTTGCGGCGGGAAATACCGGAGTGCAAATGGGAGGGTGGTTTAACAAAGAGATTAATAGTATTGCTGATGTGCAAGGTTTAAAAATGCGTATTCCCGGCATTGGTGGTGATGTTTTCACCCGGGCAGGCGGCACCGCTGTGAATATTCCCGGTGGTGAGCTGTATACCTCTCTGCAGTCGGGTGTGATTGATGCAACGGAGTGGGTTGGGCCTTACAACGATCTAGCGTTTGGCTTTCACCAAATTGCAAAGCATTATTATTACCCGGGTTGGCACGAGCCAGGCCCAGCGCTCGAGTTAATTGTTAATCAAGAGGCTTATGAATCACTCCCTCAAGATTTACAAAAAATGATTGAGGTGGCCGCGCGTGCGGTTAATCAAGATATGCTTGATGAATATACCGCTCGCAGTCAGGGCGCGCTAAAAGAGCTTGTTACAAAACATCAGGTCGATATTCGTCCTTTCCCCAATGATGTATTAAAAGCGTTTGCAGACATGAGTCAGCAAGTTTATGGCGAACTATCAGAAAAGGATGCCACGTTTAAAGCCGTGTATCAGCACTATCGCGAATATCTTGAGAGTGTTAGAGGCTACCATATGTTCAGTGAGCAAGCGTACTTTGAAGCAAGAGATGAGGCGCAAGCGTTGTTACCTACTTTTTAGCACTTTTAGATGATTAGCGATGGGTACTCTCGCACTGCTTTGGATCAATTTGGTGTTGTACACTCGCGGCATCCACTTTAAGCCTTAAAACAGTGCTTTGTTTTGTTTCATTATGGTGCTTGTGTTCTACAAGTGCCCTTATTTTAGGTGCTATTTTGTGGCGACTCTTTCCTGATCTCCCCTTTTTCTCTCTGCTTTAAGTGTAATTTGTTGATATATATGAATATTTTATTTCAATTTCTTTTGGCATGAAGTCTGCAGGCACTGGCAAAATGCAGTGAGAGTGCGCTCCACTCAAAACAGCATATTCATTACATAGCATCACCGTAAATGGTTGGTTTCGAAGTTGATATAGGTCAATGCATCACGGCGTTAACGGCCTGATGATTCGAGTTGTCATCTGGTTTTAACGAATGCGCCAGCTTTTACAAGAATACCCTGAACGAGATGCTCAAAAAGAGAGAGGAAGCGGATACATGAGTAAGCAAAAAATTGTTGTCGTCGGCAACGGTATGGTCGGTCATAAGTTCATCGAAAATATGGTTGGCTTAGACAATGCAGCGGACTACGAAGTCATAACTTTCTCTGAAGAGCCTCGTCTTGCTTATGACCGTGTTCAGCTAAGTAAATACTTTGATGGCGCGACTGCTGAAGACTTGATGCTGACTTCTGAAGGGTATTATCAAGAAAACGGCGTTAATTATGTTCTGAACGAAAAAGTAACAGAGCTTAAGTTAGATGATAATAAGGTTATCACCAGTTCTGGTCGTGAAGAAGCATACGATAAATTAGTTTTAGCAACAGGTTCTTACCCTTTTGTACCGCCTATTCCGGGTAAAGACCAGCCTCACTGTTTGGTGTATCGCACCATTGAAGACCTCGAAGATATCACTGCTTCAGCAAAGGAAAGTAAAGTTGGTGTTGTTGTTGGTGGTGGTTTGTTAGGCCTTGAAGCCGCTAATGCTTTAAAGCATTTAGGCTTGCAAACTCACGTTGTAGAATTTGCACCGCGCCTTATGGCTGTTCAGCTCGACGAAGGTGGCGGCCACATGCTGCGTAAAAAGGTTCAAGACCTTGGCGTAGAAGTACACACCGAAAAGAATACCAAAGAAATTGTAGCTGGTGAAAACTGCCGTTACCGCATGAACTTTGCAGATGGCACACACCTTGAAACCGACATGATTTTATTTTCTGCGGGTATTCGCCCGCAAGATGAATTAGCGCGCAGCGCGAGCCTTAAAATGGGTGAGCGTGGCGGTATTGTCGTGAACAATTATTGCCAAACGTCTACAGACAATGTTTACGCTGTGGGCGAGTGTGCCCTATGGGAAAACCGCATTTTTGGTTTGGTTGCGCCAGGTTACCAGATGGCAAAAGTGGCCGTTTCTCATATTACTGAAGGCCCGGGCGAGTTTACTGGTGCAGATATGAGCACCAAACTCAAATTGTTAGGTGTTGATGTTGCGAGTATTGGCGATGCACAAGGTCGTACACCCAATGCACAGATCTTCACTTTTCAAGATGGCATCAATGAAGTTTATAAGCGTTTAGTGGTTTCAGAGTGTGGTAAGAAACTTTTAGGTGCGGTTTTAATTGGTGATGCCGATTCTTACGGCACATTGTTGCAAATGTGCCTCAACGATATGGAATTACCAGAAGATCCCTCTGTACTAATTGTGCCGGCTTCTGATGGTGAAAGCGCGGGCGCCGGCTTAGGTGTTGATGCACTGCCTGATGGTGCAACAATTTGTAGTTGTCATGATGTGACCAAGGGCCAAATTTGTGGCGCTGTTGAAGCGGGATCAGTCACCATTGGTGATGTGAAAGCTGCAACTAAAGCGGGTACCGGTTGTGGTGGTTGTGTTGCACTGACTACACAGGTTATGAATGCAGAGCTAACTAAATTGGGTGTAGAGGTGAACACCGATTTATGTGAGCACTTTGCACACACTCGTGAAGAGCTTTATCACATTGTTCGAGTTGAAGGCATTAAAACGTTTGATGAACTCATTAGCAAGCATGGTAAAGGCTTAGGTTGTGACATCTGTAAGCCAACAGCCGCCTCAGTTTTTGCCAGCATTTGGAATAAATATGTTCTTGAAGATGGCTTAGCCTCTTTGCAAGATACCAATGATTATTTCATGGGTAACATGCAAAAAAATGGTACCTACTCGATTGTTCCCCGTGTTCCTGGCGGTGAAATCACACCCGAAAAACTCATTGTTTTAGGGCAAGTAGCCAAAGACTATAAGCTCTACACCAAAATCACAGGCGGTCAACGTATTGATTTATTTGGTGCGCAGCAGCATGAGTTACCTGAGATTTGGAAGATCCTTGTGGACGCAGGTTTTGAAACTGGCCATGCATACGGTAAGGCATTGCGTACAGTCAAGTCTTGTGTGGGCAGCACTTGGTGTCGTTATGGCGTGCTTGATAGTGTTGGCATGGCGATTCATCTCGAAAATCGCTACAAAGGCTTGCGCGCGCCACACAAAATTAAGTTTGCTGTATCAGGTTGTACGCGCGAATGTGCCGAGGCGCAAAGTAAAGATATTGGTGTTATCGCTACTGAAACGGGCTGGAGTCTATATAGCTGCGGTAATGGTGGCATGAAACCGCGCCACGGCGATTTATTTGCGACGGGTCTTGATGATGAAACACTGGTTAAATATATTGATCGCCTTTTGATGTTTTACATTAAAACCGGTGATCGTTTACAGCGTACCTCTGTTTGGATGGATAACTTAGAAGGTGGGTTAGATTACCTTCGTCAGGTTGTGATTGATGACAAACTCAATATTGTTGACGAACTTGAAAACCAAATGCAGAGTCTAGTTGATACTTACCAGTGTGAGTGGAAGACAACAATTGAAGATCCTGAAAAACTGAAGCGTTTCCGTACCTTTGTAAACAGCGATGAAAAAGATAACACAGTTGTATTTGTGGAAGAGCGTGAGCAAATTCGACCTGCAACAGAAGATGAAATAGTCCGCTTTGTTGAGCAAGGTGCTGAGCAAGAAGTTGAAATAGCAGAGACGGCATAAGAGGAATAGATATGAGTGCATTAGCTGAAGCAAGTAATTGGC
>CALIUX010000082.1 GCA_938048505.1 uncultured Pseudomonadales bacterium | reverse complement strand
AGAGCCAATCTGCCTTGCCCAGCGAGTGATTGCATGTTTGCTGTTCACCCATCCTCTGCTTGTGCATTATACGGCTTTATTATAGTTATTGTTCACTATAAATATTACTTATTACATGTGGTATGGCTGAAAAAGCTATATGCAGGCGCTATGAACTGATGTAATGGTTTCCGCATGCTGGGTACTCTTGCTATTGATAAAGCGCTGAGCTGGCTATCGATAAAGCGTTGAGTTGCCTGTCGAAAGAGGGTTGCAAGGCTAGATGAGCAGGGCTAGGAAACTTCTTAAAGGCTACAGCAGCAGACTATGGTTACAAGAGTGTATGCACTGCTTTTTTGCGACGAAATGAAGTGTTTATGATGGTGAAGCGCGAGGTACTCAAAGACTCACATCACTCAAACAGTGTTCATGACGTGCGGTCTACAAAAGTAGTAGCAATAAAAAAGCCCGCATTAAGCGGGCTTTTTAGTAGGGTTGCTGTAGCGTATTACATTTTGACTTCAACAACTTCTGTTGCGGCAATACGTTTGCCTTCTTCGGCACCCGCTCTAAAGCTTTCGATTTGATCGAAATTCATGTACTGGAAGATCTCATCGCTCATGCTATCGATCTTACTGGCAAACTCCATATACTCCGCAGGTGTCGGTAAGCGACCTAGAATGCCGCCAACTGAAGCCAGCTCCGCAGAAGTTAGGTAAACATTGGCACCGTTACCTAAGCGGTTAGGGAAGTTGCGCGTTGAAGTTGAGAGTACGGTTGCGCCATCTGCAACACGTGCTTGGTTACCCATACATAATGAACAACCTGGCATCTCCATACGTGCGCCTTTTGCACCAAAGATGTTGTAATAGCCTTCTTCCATAAGGGTATGCGCATCCATTTTGGTCGGAGGCGATATCCAGAAGCGGCTAGTAAGAGGGCCTTTAACTGACTCAAACAGCTTGCCTGCTGCCCTGAAGTGACCAATATTTGTCATACATGAGCCAATGAAAACTTCATCAACTTTGTCGCCAGCAACGTCAGATAATAGCTTGGCATCATCAGGGTCGTTAGGGCAGCATACAACCGGCTCTTTCAGCTCATTCAGGTCGATCTCGATGACGGCTTTGTATTCGGCATCTGCATCGGCTTCTAATAAGCTTGGGTTCTCAAGCCATTCTTCCATCTTCTGTGCGCGGCGCTCAAGAGTCCGTGCATCGCCATAGCCTTCGCTGATCATCCAGCGTAGCAAGGTGATGTTGGAGCGCAGATATTCGCTAATTGTCTCGATTGACTGTTTGATTGTACAGCCTGCTGCTGAGCGCTCGGCAGATGCATCTGATAATTCAAATGCTTGTTCAACCGTCAAGTCGTCTAAGCCTTCAATTTCGAGAATGCGGCCAGAGAAGATGTTCTTTTTGCCTTTCTTCTCAACGGTGAGCAAGCCTTCTTGAATCGCGTAATACGGGATAGCATGAACCAAGTCGCGTAAAGTAATACCCGGTTGCATTTTACCTTTAAAGCGAACCAACACAGATTCAGGCATATCAAGCGGCATAACACCTGTTGCTGCTGCAAAGGCAACCAGCCCTGAACCGGCTGGAAAGGAGATACCCATTGGGAAGCGAGTATGTGAATCACCACCGGTACCGACAGTGTCAGGCAGCAACATACGGTTTAGCCAGCTATGGATAATGCCATCACCTGGGCGTAGTGATACACCACCGCGCGTCATAATGAAGTCTGGAAGGGTATGCTGTGTGCTGATGTCAACAGGCTTGGGGTATGCCGCAGTATGACAGAACGATTGCATGGTTAAGTCTGCAGAAAAACCTAAGCAAGCCAGATCTTTAAGCTCATCGCGGGTCATCGGCCCAGTGGTATCTTGCGAGCCAACGGTTGTCATTTTGGGCTCACAGTAAGTGCCAGGGCGGATGCCTTGCTCTTCTGGTAAACCACATGCGCGACCCACCATCTTCTGCGCTAACGTAAAGCCTTTGCCTGTGTCTTCAGGTGAGGCTGGGATACGGAAGAGATCAGATGTTGGCAAACCAAGCGATTCGCGAGCTTTAGTGGTTAAGCCACGACCAATGATTAGATTGATACGGCCACCAGCGCGCACTTCATCCAACAGTACATCAGACTTGAGTTCAAATTCGCTCAGTACAGTGCCGTCTTCGCTTAAGATTTTGCCATCGTAGGGGCGAATCTCAATGACATCACCCATGCCGATTTTTTCGACAGGTGCTTCAAAAACAAGTGCGCCGGCATCTTCCATCGTGTTGTAAAAAATTGGTGCAACTTTGCCGCCAATACAAATACCGCCGCCACGCTTATTGGGTACGCCTGGGATATCGTCACCAAAGAACCACAATACGGAGTTGGTTGCTGATTTACGTGAAGAACCGGTTCCAACAACATCGCCCACAAAGGCAACGGGTAAACCTTGATCTTGTACGGCTTTGACTTGTGCCATAGGGCCTGTCACGCCTTGCTCTTCGGGTGTTAAACCGTCGCGTTCCATTTTATACATGGCCAAGGCATGCAATGGAATATCGGGACGGCTCCAAGCATCAGGAGCGGGTGAAAGGTCATCTGTGTTAGTTTCACCTGTCACTTTAAATACAGCAACTTTAATGCTTTCAGGCACAGCATCTTGAGTTGTAAACCACTCGGCATCCGCCCAGCTTTGCATAACAGCTTGTGCGTGGCTATTACCGTTTTTGGCCTTTTCTTCAACGTCATGGAAAGCATCAAACATCAACAATGTGTGTTTGAGCTCTTCAGCAGCTTGAGTTGCGAGATTGGCATCATCTAAAAGCCAAACCAGTGTTTCAATATTGTAGCCACCATGCATATTGCCTAGTAGCTTGATAGCTTCTTCTTTATTGATGAGAGGGGAGCTGGCTTCATCCTTTAAAATCGCTGATAAAAAGCCTGCCTTTACGTAGGCTGCTTCATCAACACCCGGTGGGATGCGATTGCTGATTAATTCTATTAATAAAGCCTCTTCGCCAGCAGGCGGGTTTTTGAGTAAGTCGATCAAACCTGCGGCTTGCTCGGGCGATAAAGGCTTGGGTGGGATACCTTGAGCTTCACGTTCGGCAACATGGGCACGATAAGCTTCTAACACGGGGCGTTCCTCTCGTAAATATGAAGTGGTGCAATGACTAAGTGTCGGCAGGCTTGATTTACAGGCAGCCAACTCAATCATGCAATGTCGTTCAGCCGGCATATCACCGCTGGGCTGGGTGTAATATCGTCAGAAGCCATGCTTAGCATGGCTGGCTAATCTTATTTCACTAACAGCGCCGAAATACGGTGGCGCATTTTACAGTATAAGCACAGGTGTGTCTAAGCGCGGGCGTATTATCGACTGCTTTAAATAGCCTAGTGGTGGTGATTTTGCGGGTGATGATAAGGCTTTAGAGCGAATGCCAAAACCTTATTTTAAGTGAGCTAGAAGGGTGTATGTTATTGGCCTGAGCGCTGGCTAGGCGTATTATGCTGCGCTTTTATAGCAGCAAGTGGAGTACAACAATGACTGATGGTGACGTGATGAAAAAGACAGAACTGATAACGCCTTTTGGTGCAAAAGCGACAATCTATCATCAAGGAGCACATGTGACATCGTGGATCCCTTCTGAAGCGCTTGGTGAGCAACTCTTTGTTGCTGAGCAGAGCCATTATAAAGAAGGTGTTGCGATTCGAGGCGGTGTGCCGGTGTGTTTCCCTCAATTTGCTGCATTTGGTGCCGGTGTAAAGCATGGCTTTGCTCGCAATACAGAGTGGGCGCTACGCGAGGTCAATGCTGATCAAACATTAGCTGTTTTTGAATTAACCGATACGGACCAAACCCGTACTTTATGGCCGCATGCCTTCAAGTTAACGCTACGTGTTGCGTTAACGCCCGATGCATTGAGCCTTTCTTTGCAGGTTGATAACACTGGCAAAAGCGCATTTGAATTTAGTGGCGCTTTGCATACATACTTTGCTACAACAGATTTTCAACAGGCCAAAGTGACGGGTCTTAAGCAGGCAAAATACTGGGATAATGGCACTGATTTGAGTGAAAAGCATATAGATGATCAGGCAACTTTGCAGTTGGCCGGTGCACTAGATCGTGTGTACTTTGATGCCGCTGACAAGCTGGAATTGATGGATGGCAAAGCGACTAAGCAGATTACAAAACAAGGTTTTACCGATGTAGTTGTATGGAACCCAGGTCCCGAAGGGGCAAAAGGCTTAAAAGATATGGGCGATGAAGAGTATCGTAACATGCTGTGCATTGAAGCCGCTATTGTAGATAAGCCTATCACGCTCTCTGTTGGGGAGTCTTGGGAGGGGGTTCAGGCAATTCATGTTTGAACGGTGAACGAATAGAATCATAAAGTACTATACTTAGTTAGCATTTGATTGCTTGTATAACTTGTATGAAAAGGTAGGCAAAAAAGTCAGGCAATGCTGATATTACCTGACTTTTTTGATTAATATTGTAGGCTCTATAAAGCTCATTTTTTATGTTAAGTTTATGGCTGTTGAGTAGTTTTCAAGGGTGAACAAATATCAATTAAGCACCCGCTAGGATCTTTTGTTAGAAACCTACGTTGCCCATAAAACTCATTCTGAGGTTCTTGAATAATAGGGATATTCATATTTATAGCCCTTTGATAAATTACATCAACATCGCTCACTACAAATGTCACATACATTCCAGTGGGGCTATTTTGATAGGCTTTAGGGACCAGTGAATGATTCTTTTGAATTAGACCGTACTCTATTTCTGAATCTTGCGGAGAGCAAAGTTGCACATACCAGTCACTATCATATTTTATGTGTAAGCCAAGAAGGTCGATATAAAAGGCTTTGCTTTTTTGTAAGTCATCTGAGCAAATGTTAGTTAGAATTCTCATATTCTTCCCTTTTCGGGTGGTAGTCTGTTCCCTTTAAATACTCTTTAATCGATCTCTTGTGAGTTTGGCGATTTCTTATTTTTTGTATGGCAGGCAAGTTTATAGTAGTTATTATTGTTAAACTTAAACGTATTAATGACTTCTAAGCATGTCTTTTTTGTATGCGCTTCAAAAGATCTAATATTGATTTTATTAATAAACGTTACCATGACGGGGTATCGGCTAGACATTTCTTCAAGTGCATAATTAAAAATATACTCAAATACGCCTTTACCTCTAACACTTTTCTCAACACACACTGGACCATATTGGTATGAGTTTTCTTGGGTTATAATGTGATTTGACAAAGTGGAATCATCGAGGTTTTTAATCATAAACTGAAACATCGGCCATTGAGACCAAAATGCCCAAGAAGCAGCCATAGCATAGGCGACTATTTTCTGGTTGATGCATGCAACAAAAAGTCCGTTTTCTTGCGTGATTAATCCACTCAAATGCTCTTCTGTGAAAGCAGTTGTAATAAAGCCATCAGCTTTATCCTCTTCGCTGATTGTATCGACTTGATACTTATAATGAAGTGCTAATACCTCATCAATATCAGCTAGCGTAGCCGTTTTTAACTCAATATTCATGATGTTCTACTTCTTTAATACAAAAAAGGGGGAGTCAATTTTATTGGCTCCCCCTTTGCTCAGTTATGGTGAAGAAAAAGTGATTTTAAGATGCTGAAGTGGCTTCTTCTTTATTTGCTGAGGGTGAAGATACTTCAATGTTAAAGGCGCTTGCTAAAAAACGTTCTTGTAACGTTGATAGTTGCGCCGTAGGGCAGCCGCCGTGAGTAATCCATTCACGAGCAAGGTTTTCACTTGTATCA
>CALIUX010000081.1 GCA_938048505.1 uncultured Pseudomonadales bacterium | reverse complement strand
TTATGTTCACCGGTATTATTGAAGCGCTGGGTACAATTGCAGCGATTGAGCCAAGCAATGGCGATTTACGTTTGCACATACAAGCCCCCACCTTAGATTGGCGAGATGTTCAGTTGGGTGACTCCATTGCAACTAACGGCGTGTGTTTAACCGTTGTGGAAATGACCGGTACGGGCTACTGGGCAGATGTCTCTAATGAGACTATCAATTTCACTACCGTTGCCAGTTGGCAAGCAGGGCAGGTAGTGAATTTAGAAAAAGCGCTTACGCCGCAAACACGCTTAGGTGGGCATATTGTTAGTGGGCATGTTGATGGTATGGGTGAAGTTGTGAGCCGCGAGCCAGATGCACGCAGTGAACGCTTTACTATAAGAGCGCCCAAAGGGCTCGCAAAATATATCGCGCATAAAGGCTCTATTACAGTTGATGGCACCAGCCTGACGGTTAATGCCGTAAACGGTTGCGATTTTGAATTGAATATCGTGCCGCATACCATCGAAAAAACCGTGATAGGGCATTACGCTGCGGGCACAAAAGTGAATTTAGAAGTCGATGTGTTAGCGCGCTACCTAGAGCGTCTTATGCTTGGTGAAAAAGCAGCGGAAAAAACGAGTACATTGACCGAGAGCTTTTTAGCTGAAAATGGGTTTATGCGGCGATAGTTCTACCTGGGCCGTGTAACGCCCACAATTTGCGTATTGAAATCTGTATAACTGATATACGTTCCACGCATCCACAATATAATGCGTTTGTCTGAGTCCCACGTTGGTATTATTGGGCGGATATTGTCCACTGTAGAGTGAGCAGTCAGTGCCTGCCAGGACCACGTTTTCCCTTTGTCTGTTGTGCGCCCTTCATACAGTTCCCAATGACGCTTACCATCTGCGTTACTGATTAGTGGCTTGCCCGTTTTAGGGTCCGCATTGGTAGAGATTACGGCATAGTCAGGGTCGTGTGGGTCAAGGGCTGCTAGCCCCGTATAATCTTGTTCATACTCATATAGGCTTGAGCCAGCATAAGCTATTTCGTTGTTTACCCAGCGCTTGCCGTTAAAGCGTGCGTAATAAAACCGGTGATCAAGCCCCGGTAGGTTGCCACGGTCTTGGGCGTTTACTTGAACGGAATAGAGTGCGAAAGGTTTGTCGTTATCTCCAACTTCGATATCAATAGGCCAGCCTACTGCTTGAGGTAAACCTTTGTGTATTTGCGTTAATTGGTGTGGCTCAATGGGTGTTTTGTCCGTTATATCTGGATCAAGAATTTCATCTAATGATGAATAAATTGCCTTGCCATCGGTTGTTCCATGGTACACAGAGTTATCAAAATCGCGAGGGTGCTGGTCACTTGCGATGAAATGCACACGGTCTTTACCTTGTGCATAGCGTACATAAGGTCTACCTATTCCACCCAGTAAAGTCCCTTGGTAATGCCATGTCTTACCGGTATCCATCGATGCCATGATGTTAGGGTTATATCCAACGGAGCGATTAAAATTAATTATCTTTTCATTGCCAAGCGCACTCTGCGCTGGAACGGTGTATAAATTACTGTACGTTACGGTATCCGTGTGAGTAAATGTATTGATCTTGCCCCAAGAGGTCGGGTCATGAGGATGCTGGCTTGTACGAAAATAGGTTGTACGTTCATAGCCATGATCAGCATAGGCTAATAAATAGCGGCCATCAGGCAGGTGGGTAATGGCAGCGACATTGTGATCGTCTTGCGTTAAACCTTGGTGAATTTTAACCTGCCCTTTAGTTCCCTTAGTGATGTTCATCCAATAGAGATCGTTATCGCCTTTTGCCCAATCAGTTTGCGAACTACCCCATATTCGATTTGTGTATTCGGCTCTTTCACGAGCAGAAAACGATGAAACCAATAAGATAGGCCCATCTTTGTGCTGAGTGTCAACAATGGCTCGAGGGTCTTGGAACCAGCACCATGCCCCATTAGGAAAGTTCTTTCCGCCACTCAATTGAAAGAGCTCGCCTGCAATATAGTTGGCAGGCATTGTTTTGTTTGTGGCTGAAGGTTTAGCAAATGTGTGTAACGGGTATGCCAGACATAGTGCGATTAGAGCTGCTAGTGATAAAGAGTGCGCCTGACGTAATCTCATTGGTTATTACTTTCCTATGCTAAAAATTGAAAAATAAAGCTTCTTAAGTACTGAGCCGGTACAGGCTTAAGCCATCTAATTTGACGAGGTAGCTAGATCGCTGATCTGTAAGTCGGTGAACATCGCATCGTGTTTGTTATATCTATTATCGCTGTTGAATTGTAAGACTAAGCTAGATATATACTTGTGATTTGGCTCAAAATTGTCTATCTCAATGATGATTGGGATATGCTTAGCGTTTGCTGGTATTGCGCGATAGACACCCTTTGAGTCTGAAAGAGTGGTATTGAAGATTTTGATTCTATCTGCAGTGTAAACGGTGAGGTTTTCGGTTTGGACTGTGGTGTACTCTTTTATAATTCCAAAATTTTCACGAGCATGACTTTTTAAATTATTAATAACAAGTGTGATACGAAGAATATTGTGTGAGTCACGCTCAATGCTTTCAACGCTAAAATCAAGCTCGTCTGTTCTGACATCTTCTATGGTTTCACCATATTTAAAGCGCTCAAGTGACTTTTCTAGCACTTTTATATCATCGCGTAAGGGCGACACGACGGTTACTGCGCCAATTGCTACGGTAACAACAGCACCTACGGCACCACTTATAACAGCTGAAATGATATCGGATTTGATCTTTGCTATCACCTGCTTGCCCTCTGCACACTAGTTAATATGTTTTGGATGATAGCTCAGGTGAGCCGTATTCTTATAGGTTTCTCATTTCATCACTTCCTCCCGCTAAGATCAAAAAGAGAATGTGTGACCAGAGGTAACCCTTTCTGCATGCTCCAAAGGTGATCTTTCGCTCTTTTATTGTGCGATAAGTTGATTTTCGTGCCAATATAGTATTTTTTGATCTATTTGTTTTCTCTTTAAGAAGAAATTAGTTTAAAAGTGTTACCCTTTGTTGCAAAATAGTAACAAATGAGTGTTACAGTATCACTCGTAGGCAAAGAAAAGCTTTGCCTATAAACCTTTACTTAATTTCTTTCTAGGAGATAGCATCATGAAAATTTCTGCTTTGACCATTTCTGCTTTTATCGCGTTAGCTTCAGTTGAGGCATCTGCTAAAACAACTTATCTTAATGGAAAGGTTGATAGCATTAACTCACAAGCAAGCACTGTTTCTGTGATTAAAGCCAAAACTAAAGAGTTGGTGACGTTCAAGTATGACAAAAGCGCAAAATACGAAACCGTTACAGGCAAATCTTCTGATATGGCAATGTTGAAAAAAGGTCAGAAAGTACGTTTGGAACTTAAGCCTGCTAAATAAAGCTGGCTAATAGTTAGTCGCATTTGTTTTATTTAAAAAGGTTGCTCGCGTATAACGCGATAACCGGTTGTACCATAACAAAATCAATACTTATTCCTCGCTGCCAAAGCACTGATAGTTGTATCGCATTCACGTTGTAAGCGGTAACACCTGTGGTGCTTTTTGGTCGCTGGTTTAGTAGTTATACATTTTCTCGACTGACCTGTATCGATTGCATAGCATTTACACGCTAGCAGCTAGGCTTTTTGTATTGGTCGATTATTTATTGGTTATTTAGTTATCAGTGACTTAACCCAATCATCGCGTGTAATTGCGGCATATGTAGGGCTGTCATTATGATAATGTTTGTGATTACTGCGAGCCAAAAGATAACGCGAAAGCGTGTTTTTTGCGTTTTGTGCCGAAGTTGCTGTTGACCCACTATGGCACCTGGCCACCCACCCAATAGCGATGCCAAATGGAGAGTCTTCTCTGGTATACGCCATGTCCCTTTTTTTGCTGCATACTTATCTTTAAAGTACAGTCCGTACGTTATCAGGCTGGCAATAAAAAATCCCACCGGAACAACAGCTGTTATTTTGCTCGTAATATAAGCGAGCCCTAAAGTGACCATCAAAAGATAAATGGGCCAGTAATAACGGGTCATGGTTTACCTATGGTTTATCGATTACTACTAATCACTACTAGCTAATTAGGCGCTTTTAACTATGGGCGCTTGTAACTAATAGGTGCTTGTAACTAGTGCTTGTAACTAAGCAGGTGCTTGGTAGATTCTTGCTTTCTGTGTTTGTAGCGTATTAAAAAGGTTTACAAGCAAAAAGCGTCGATGAAAAAGACTATAATAGCGCAGAAACGTATTGATCTAAGGTGATCAAACACTTTGTGGTGACTTACCTGTACAATACTCGCCCTTTTTATTATCCCAATACCCCATGAGGCGCACAGTGGAACTCAATACTCCAGCGGAAATCATCGAAGACATACGCCTTGGCAAAATGGTGGTGTTAATGGACGACGAAGACCGTGAGAATGAAGGTGACTTGATCATGGCGGCCGAGAAAGTGCGGCCAGAAGACGTCAACTTTATGGCTAAGTACGCACGCGGACTCATTTGCCTCACCCTGTCAGAGGCCCGTTGTAAACAGCTAGATTTACCGCTGATGGTGCGTGATAACCATGCCGCTTACGCCACAAATTTTACGGTCAGTATTGAAGCGGCGAGTGGTGTGACAACCGGTATTAGTGCTGCAGACCGCGCCCATACTATTCAAATGGCCGTGCAAAAAGAGGCCAAACCACAAGATATTGTTCAGCCGGGCCATATTTTCCCGCTTATGTCTCAGCCGGGTGGAGTGTTAAGCCGTGCAGGTCATACAGAGGCCGCAAGTGATCTTGCGCGCTTAGCCGGCTGTGAACCGGCTGGTGTTATTGTTGAGGTGATGAATGATGATGGCAGTATGGCGCGCCGCAATGACCTTGAGGCCTTTGCGAAAGAGCACAACTTAAAGATCGGAACGATAGCGGACTTGATTCAATACCGCACCGTGCATGAAAAAACCGTTGAATGTATTAATGAGCGCATCGTCGAGACGAAATTTGGCGAATTCACCCTTAAGACCTACTTAGATGGCGCTCGAAATGAGCACCACTTTGCGCTAGTGAAAGGGGCTATTGATGCCGATACGCCTGCGCTAGTCCGTGTACATGTTGGTTCAACCGCAAAAGATGTATTGAATATTAAGCGTGCGGCGGCAACAGATAGTGATGGCAATCGTTATCAATCTTGGGGCTTTCACGATGCAATGGAAAGAGTCGCTAATGAAGGCAGCGGCGTTTTGGTGTTGATTTGCCACAGTGAAACAACGCAAGAAATTGAAGACAGTATTGACTGGTTGGTCAGCGGCCGTAAGCAGCCCCCCAAAACAGAATTAGCCTATAAGCAAGTCGGCACGGGCTCGCAAATTCTTCAAGATTTGGGTGTGTGCAAAATGCGCTTATTGAGTGCGCCATTTAAGTTTAGTGCCTTATCGGGCTTTAACCTTGAAGTGACCGAGTATATATCTAACGATTAGTGCTGCATTGCACTAATCGTTTTCACCGTTATTGAGCGCGTATTGTTTAGATAGGTATTGTTTAGATAAATATGGTTTAGGTAGGAATGGTTTAGGTAAAAGTTGTTTAGAGACTAAACCGCAGCGCATTTGAAATTTTATGATAATTGAGTGGCAAGTATTGCCGCACAGGCGAGACAGAGTATGAAGATTATAGAAGGCGATTTTAAGCGTTCCGAAGGCAAATATGCATTATTAGTAAGCCGTTGGAATAGTTTTGTTGTTGAGCATTTGAAAGATGGAGCCATTGATACGCTTAAGCGTCATGGCATTGAAGAAGATAATATCGATATTATCTATGCTCCAGGCGCATTCGAGTTCCCTCTCGCTGCGCAAAAAATCGCTGCTTCAAAGCAGTATGATGCGATCATTGCATTGGGTGCGGTGATTCGTGGTGGCACCCCGCATTTTGATTATGTTGCAGGGGAGTGTACTAAAGGCTTAGCGCAGGTTTCATTGGATGCAGGCATCCCCGTCACATTTGGCGTGTTAACCGTTGATAGCATCGAGCAAGCTATCGAGCGCAGCGGTACTAAGGCCGGTAATAAAGGTGAAGAAGCGGCCAGTACGGCACTCGAAATGGTGTCACTATTGGGTAAGCTTTAAGGCTACCGCACCCTTTACGTTACGTTAATCAGTAGGAAATACGATGTCTCAGAACCCATTACCCGCTCTGCGCAGTAAAGCGCGTCATTATGCTATGCAGGCGTTATATCAGTGGCAAATGACGAAAGCGCCATTGAATGTTATCGAAGCAGAATACCGTACCGATAACGATATGAGCAAAGTCGATGTCGATTACCTGCATGAACTTATCCACAGTGTGCCCGCCCGTTTGAGTGAACTGGAAACGGATTTTTTGCCACATGTGAATGACCTGAGCCGTGAGCAAATTGACCCAATCAGCTTGGCCATCTTGCGTTTGTCTTGTTATGAGCTGCGTTACCGCGTAGATGTACCGTATAAAGTTGTGATTAATGAAGCACTCAACTTAGCCAAGCGTTTTGGTGCAACAGATAGCCACAAATTTGTAAATGGTGTACTCGATAAAGTCGCACCGCGTCTGCGTGAAGCCGAAGCCAAACGATAAAGTATTTGCATTAATGCGTTCAACGTCATGTTTTACTGTGAGTAGTTTTAGAGCGAGCATTGTGAGTGAATGAATTTGCGTTAATCCGCCAGTACTTCACCCATGCGAGTAATACTACTGAGCATAATGGTGTTGCATTAGGTATTGGTGATGATTGCGCGCTATTAGACCTTCCGCCTGGCCATCAGTTAGCGGTTTCACTCGATACCTTGGTGGAAGGGGTACACTTCCCCAGTGGGATGGCGCCGCAGCATATCGCGAGCCGTGCCTTTACAACGGCTTTGAGTGACCTTGCTGCAATGGGCGCTAAGCCTTTGTGGGTTACTTTAGGTTTGACGTTACCCGAGGCTAACGAGGCGTGGATTCAGGCCTTTAGTCAGTCCTTTATCTCTATAGCTCAGCGGTATAACTGTGCTTTGGTCGGTGGCGATACAACGCGCGGCCCTCTGACCGTGACCGTGCAGGTACACGGTGCCGTCGAGGCGTCTAAAGCCATTCGTCGGTCAGGTGCC
>CALIUX010000080.1 GCA_938048505.1 uncultured Pseudomonadales bacterium | reverse complement strand
CGGATACAGAAATACTCAGACCAGAAAACGTTACCGTATCACTTGCTGCGCTATAAACACCCGAGACATCCGATGCATCGGGGCCATCGAGTAACCATGCGATATTACTGCGCTCAGCATCCGTTGATGTGCCACTAATATTAAAGACTAAACCCGTCACACTCATCGCGGTACCATCTGCGGTACCGCCATCAGTGAGTGTAAAATCAAATAACTGCGGCGCCTCGGCCAAAACATTAATTGATGTCTCTAAATTGATTGGCTCAGTCAATACACCAGAGGCTGATAATTGGCCATCTGCATCCAAACCCGCAACGGATGCCGTGATAGAAAAGGTGTAGGGGTTTTCGTCGCTATCATTATTTGCGATAGAAACCGTCGCATTTTGAGTGCCAACCGTTTCAGGGTCGAGTACAACGTTAAAGGTTGTACTCGATCCGGCTGCAACAGGGTCCACGGCAGGTTGTGCCACAAGACTAAAGTCAGAAGAGCCCGTTAGCGTCACGGGCGTTGTGCCAGTTAAATCTAAATTAAAAGTCCCTGTATTTTGAATAGTAAACGTACGGGTGAGATTGCTACCACCAATAATATGGCTACCAAAATCCGTATGATCAGCAGAACTCGGTGTGCTATCGCCATCTACAATACTCTGACCATTACCTTGCAAATTAGCTTCTGGCTGACCGTGAGTATGCGCATTACAAGCAATATGCCAGAGGTTGCACTCCGCAGGATCAGTTGAACGGCGACCGCCGATGGCCCCACTAGATACATAACATACCCCCACCGATGGCATAGAAAGAAAAGTATAAGGTGAGCCATCACAAGTACTAGAGAGAGGCGTTCCGTGAGCATTTACATCACCCGCAAATTGACGACGATCTGAGTGTTGACGGGTATCACCAGAGAGTGTTGCCTGTTGCGTTTTATGCGCTGGAGCTAATAAATTCTGCTCCTGCAAAAAACGCACAGCCTCTGAACGAGCTTGATCTCGGTTAGCCTTATCTTGTTGAGTCTTATCTTGGTTAACGTTAGCTTGCTCGCGATTGAATAGCTGGCTGCTGAATAATGACGAATTGGATAGCCTAGCCTGTGTTTGAGGCGATGCGGAGCTTGTGCGATGTTGATGACTAAAAACCGAAAATGCTGAGCGATGCTCATTGGTTTTTTGCGCTAATGCTTTTAATGGCTCTTTTCCCGCAGCCATTGTGCTGGGCAGTTTGGTTTTTTCTAATACTGCTTTTTCTAATAATGGTTTTTCTAGTGCGCTTTTAGATGGTACGGTTTTAGGCAATGCAGCATTAAGCAATGCACCCTTCACTTGCGTACTGGATTTATCTGCTACGCCATCTGGTTGCTGAGCGACCTGTTTAACAATGGGGCCACGCCGAATCAAAGAAGAGCTATTGCTTCGTGATGATACGGCATTCGCGCTGCCGCATAATGCCAAAACCGGCATCGCCGCTTTGACGGCAATGGAAATCGTACTTTTTCTCTTTGAAGGGCGCGTGCTGTCATGCATGACAATAAACCTACCGTAGCATTTTATGAAAAATGCAAAATATTAAGAGTATAAAAATACTCCATGATTGACTTTTTATAGCGGTCATATTCAGCAACAAGATTCATAAGAAATATGGGATGCTTGCGCTTTTTTTGACTAACGTATTGTGACTAACGTGAATAACATTTAAGCGGGTATACAAAAGTGGTTGCGCATCCTCGGACTGGATGGCTCAAGGAACTCAGGAAAACTACAATCAGGAATCACTGCCACATCGTAAATTTGATCTACATTACCCGTAAATTTAATATAGCCAACAACAGCCTTGTCACTGAGGTTAATCACCCATATCCCTGAGAATGTTTCGTTATATTTAGTCGCTAAAGGTGGTGCATTGGTAATATTGCCGCTTCTTGCCTTGGATAGCCCCACAAAAGCAAGCGAGCCATAAAAATCGACACCACGCGTAAAACCCTGTAATTCTGCAATGGTTTCGTCTTGCCCGGTTGTAGGATCATACGAACAAAACAAACCTAAACCTGAGTTACAAAAATAGACTTTTTCATTATGCCAACGAGGCGAATGCGGCATCGTTAAACCATTAAGCAATATTTCATTTTGCTCAACATCCATCAGTGTGCCTTGAAATTTATCGCCCTTACGCCACTGCCCCACTTCATCATAAGTAGAAAAAGTCGTAACGTAAGCGGGCTTCCCGTCTTTTAACGTCATACCATTAAGATGGCATCGATCTTCTGGCACTAACTCAGAAATAAAATGGGGCTTCCAGCGAGGCACAAAGCTGTAATCAGGGTCGAGTGTACACAAGCAAGAAAAACTCGAGTTCACAACCCACAAGCCTTCTTCGCCCCACTCAATATCATGCAAATTAATCATGCCTGTATAGTGGCTTGAGCGCGCAATAAAGCAGCTGTCTACGCGGTTATCAACCGGCGCATGCAACTGTTTACTGTATGTTAATGACTGTTTATTTTTCTCATTATTTTGATCTGTCTCATTTTGAGCGGCTTGAGGCGTTTCTGCTTCTGCATGGGGTTCCGTTCTTTGGCCTTCAAGTGAGTCACGCGCTTGCGCTTCTTTGGGCTTAATACGTGGTGCCGTAATATCGTGCTCAATCGGCATTAAAGGGGTTTTCAATTTTTCGACTAACGCATCGGCACGATGAAAATTAATAACCGAAGTAAACGTACCCAATGTAAAGCCATCTTCAGAAGCTACTAGCCCCATTGGGCGGTGAAAGCTTTTGTAATTCACATCAATCTGTTCACCATCACTGCGTACAATCATTAACCGGCCCGCTTGATACGATGTAAAAGCCAGCGCAATATTAAGCTGCTTAAGTACGGCAGGTAGATTGCTTGAATACTCACAACCGAAGTCGAGAATAGTGTCATCATCTGCATGATTTTTTTCTGATGAGTGATTTTTCAAAGGGCCATCTTCTATGTGACTGTCCTCTGCGTGATGCTCTTTTAAATTCTCGTTTAAGTGATCTTCACTCAAGTCACTGATGTTTACTGTCTTATTATCCACTACCATGCAATCTACAAAAATTAATTAGGTTTTTTCATAAGCGTAGCGGGTATTACATGATTTAGCGTTATTATTTTTTGTTCTAACTCCTGCAGCGTTAGATCAGAATCTTCTGATAGGGCAATAGCCGCCAAACCTGAAACGGTTGCAGCGGCTAAAGAAGTACCCGAAAAACGGGTATAGCCACCACTGGCAGACAAAGCGCGAACCGAGTCACCCGATGCCCACAAATCAATACTGGGGCCATAATTGCTACTTTTTAAGCGACGCTGTTCTGATGTATACGCGCCCACTACAATCGCTTGATCCAAACTAGCCTCTATCGACTGTTCAGTAATGAGCCGCCCTTCATTACCCGCCGCAATAACAACAGCAATGCCTTTTCCGCTTCGTCCATTTTCAGCAAGATGATTAATGGCATCGGCAATAGGTTCAAGCAACAGCGGAGAATTCCAACTGCAATTAATAATGTCGGCACCGGCTAATTGAGCAAGATGTAAGCTCAATAGAGTATCGGATGTGCGAGAGTAAGGTGACCGAATGGCAATCAGGTTCGCCTCTGGCGCAATACCTGAAACAGGAGTTATATGAGAAGGAGGGGTAGGGAGTATGCGAGCAGAAGCTATAAGAGCAGTGTTTGCATAACTCTTAGAAAAGATGACACCCGCCACACGGGTACCATGATGATCTTGCTGATTTTTAGGTTCTGCAGATTGCATCCGTGTTTCAACATCATATTCAAACGTCGTCTGTATATGCTGTAAAGCAGGATGACCAGTAAAAAAACCATCATCAATAATCGCAATATTGATGCCACGTCCAGTCGCTTGCAGAGATTGCTCATCGTCATCAATGCGCTTTGAATTATGTACTCTCGGTAGTCTTTGCGTCACCACGCTGGGTTGAGAGCCTTTTGCAATATTTGACTTCAAGACTAAATCGGGCTGAATCAATAATACATGCTTATTTTTTTTCAACGCATGGAATACTTCTGCATAACGTCTTTTTAAAACGGCTAACCGATAATAAGTAAATGTTTTACCCGTGAAAATTGTTTTGCTGTCTAGAATATATTTATACGAGTTAAATACATTCTGAGGTATGACTTCAGATGGCAGCTTAACAATAAGCTGATTTGTCATACTCGCATGAATACCATCAGATAAAATAGCCGTACGTAAATGACTATCGATCGAAAATGATCGATCAAAGTTTAAAAAGCTAATAACTTGGCTAGCAGGCTTAGCTATAGATCTTGCATTGCTAATATTAGTATTAACGGTAGTGATATTGGTATTAGCAGCATTTTTTTTATAGGCAGCGCCAGAAGCAAGCGCACTCGCCTGCTGTGGTTCAAAGGGTTTAGCCGAGACAACATGCCAACTTAACAAAAAGCCAGCACACAAAAAGAATACCGCTATACGAACCCTTAAACGGCGTAGTTTCAATGATTGACCAAAAGCATTAGAAAGAAAATCCCTTTTACACACATAAAGCACCTCGGCATATCTTTTAGACAAAACGACCCTTTAGGCAACATGCTCTTATTACATCTCGACTTCTTCATAGCTGTATGAGTATAGCCAAAATAATCATGCCTGTTATTGGTCTAAGCACTCCAGACTGCTTTGCTACTTTTTCAAGCTAACCTCTTGATGGATATAAACCCTGCAAGGCAATAATAAAATTCATAGCAATATAGGGTTGCATGTTTTCATGCGGTGTAGATTGACCAACATACGATGCTGTAGAAGAGTTAAGAGGAACTAATGATGCACTCGATGAGGTTTCACCATAAATCCTTACCCCTGTAGGCTTTGAAAATGCAGAGGTATTCGCAGGTGTTCCGCTATCTGAAGCAGCATCCGTCCCTTGTAAACTATGGTTGTGTGCGGGCATTTCAGCAGGATTGAGTGTGATGCTTTCAGCACCATCAAGCTCGCCTAACCGGCGAGAGATCAGGCCCGGGCCACGGCCAGGATGCATTGCAGTCCGGCCTTGCAGATTTGGCAATGCGAGTGTTGTACGGCCATCACCACCATATTCCGTACCCACGATAGAAAAAAGCGCCGTATTCTGTGAAACCGGTAATAATTGGCCATCACAAAATGCCCAGCTTCGGGGTGCAAAATCGCCTGCAAATATTTTAATTTCAGCAATAAAAGGTTCTGACATACTGATTAGCTCCTACGATCGAGAAGGGTAGATACCGAACAAAGAAATAATATAGTTAATACACAGTGTAGGCTGTAAGTTGAAGTGCGCCTGGCCGCCCCCTGCATTACCAATAGACTGACTATTCAAGGCCACTGTAGGCGCTTCTGCTGCCAAATACTTTGGTGATTGGCCGCTATCTTTAGCCACATTGGCCACAACGTTATTGTGGGGAACCTGTAATGTTGCTTCAGCCGTTGATGCATCAAAACTATGATTATGAGACGGCAGCTCTTGCTGCATGAGCGTCACTGATTCTTGCCCTCCTCGGCTCCCTAAACGACGAGGGCTTAACCCTGGCCCTGAACCAGCGTGAATCGGTATGCGGCTGCGCATATCAGGCAAAGCAAATGTTGTGCGGCCATCGCCACCATAAATTGTGCCAAGCAAAGAAAATAACGCATCATTTTGTGAAACAGCCATGAGTTGACCATCACAAAAAGCCCATCCTCGCGGCGCAAAATTGCCAGCAAACATTTTAATTTCGCCTACAAATGGATCAGACATTTTATTCTCCTATTGCTCTTCATGACTGTTACTAGTAGCTACTGTTGATACTTAATATTGATACCGGCTGTTGATACTGATTGTTAATGCCCACTATTGAGATTAATTTCGCGAAGGAAATAACCCCTGCAACGCAATGCAATAATTAATGGCAAGAAAAGGCTGCATATTCTGATGCCCCAACCCACCTCCTGAAAAACCTATCGTACCAGGATGCAAGGAGACTAAAGAGCTGGCAGAATCAGAATAAAAAGGTTTGTTGGCATCAGCTAACATTTCAGTTGGTGAAACAGCTCGGCCATCAGAATCGGTAGAAAGTGCATTAACCGTATGATTGTGTTGCGGTATCTCGTCTACGCTCAGAACAACGGTTTCAGACCCACCGTGCTGACCCAATGCATGCTCGTCATTTTTATGAATTGGTGTGCGGCCTCTCATATCGGGCAAAGCAAATGAAGTGCGCCCATCACCACCATAAATTGTTCCCAACAACGAATATAAGCTTTGGTTTTGATTAATCGGTAAAATCTGGCCATCACAAAAAGCCCAACCTCTTGGCGAAAAATTAAAGCCGATCGGTCGAACTTCAGCTAAAAAGGGTTCTGACATGATTATTCTCCAACAAGGCAAGCATGAGGCTATCGGTTAACAGCATATTTTTAGGGGCTTTAAGTAGTAAGAGCTTTGAAATAGTAAGCGTTTAGCGTCTTCTCGACATCACTATCTCGCATTCTTTGATACTGTTTGGGCTAATAAAAATACAATCGTTTTTATATTTTTTTGAATCTAATGAAAAGATGCCTTGCTGAAAAGGTTGAGAGCTATCATCTAGGCTTAAGATCACACTAAAAGATTCCCACTCCATATCATTTGAAGCATTTTCTACAACCTCAGTAACATGCACCGCAATCTGATTATCATTTTCAACGCAAGATAAGCAGGCAGGCTGCCCAATAAGCTCTTTCGCTTTATCCAATGTTAATATCATGACAACACCTTCTGATTTATATCTTGTAATTTATATCTTGTAATTTATATCTTGCAATAATGTTTTGTAACAATATCTTGTAACCATAACTTGCAGCCATACCTAACAGTATTTCCTCAACGTTACATTATGCAAACGAATAGCTTTTGATTGACTCGGGATACCATATCAGCCTCTGATAAAGAGCTGATGGCGAAGAGTCATCCAATATAAAACCCATTTTCTTATATAAAAAGAGTGCTCGCGTATTGTCTTTTGCTGTACTGATTAATAAGGGTGTTGCCACTTTTTTTGCCGCGTCTTTTAATGCAGAAATCAATGACTGACCATAGCCTTGATTTTGGTACTGCGGCAATAAAGCTAAATCAACAATGTGCACACAATCCGAACTAAAATCGACAGCAACCTTTCCAATACATTTATTATTTAGCTCAACAATCCAGTAAATAGCCTCAGGGAATTGCTGAGCGTACCCTTGCGTTTGCGCTTCAAACTGCATTGCAATAATTGCATCCACAAGTTCTGCATCTTGATGCATCAGTAATAAATCGTGACGAGTACTGCGATACAAACTGTGCAAAAAAGATTGATCTTTTCCTTCTGCAAAACGAAGATTCAAACCATTCGGTAGGTTAAATGCCTGCATAGAAAATACGACCCCGTTATTCTTTTTATAGAGCACGCATTGATGATTCAAGTAAGAAAATTGATTACTGCATGATCAGCGCCATTAATGTTAAGCATAGAAGAGACCACATGATCAGTGTTGATATGACTAGTTTCTTTTACTCTGCCAGCAAAACTGTTTATTTCGAACTATTATTAAATGGCAACCAACACCCATTGTTGTCGGGCTTTTCAACATATGGGCAAAGTGGGGTTGAAAAATTTACCAAAAAGAAGACCACAGGGTGCAACGAGCTTTGACAGTTCATGTCGCATCACATTAATGAGTACAATCACATGCAACCAAAAATTATCTGGCTAGAGGGGTTATCAGGTTCAGGGAAAAGTACAACCGGCGATGCTCTCGCCGTTCGCTTACGGCAGCTAGGCCATAGCGTCGTACGGCTAGACGGTGACCA
>CALIUX010000079.1 GCA_938048505.1 uncultured Pseudomonadales bacterium | reverse complement strand
TTGTGAAATGGTCGTTATGAGATAGCTTTTATGAAATAGCCTTATTGAATACACCTTTGACTTGCTGCACTACATGCGGTGCAAACCAAAGCATTGAGATCAGTCTATAACGATTTTTCTGGTCAATTGATGCAAAAATATCGACAAAAAGAACAAAATTTTCGATAATTTCATTATAAATGAGTCATATTCAAAGGCCACAGCAGGTTTTTTTATGAAAATCACACTAGAACAATGGCTCACATTTAAAACAGTTGTAGATGAGGGAAGCTATGCAAAAGCTGCCGAAGTACTCAACAAGAGCCAGTCCAGCGTAAGCTACGGCATGCAGCAAATGGCCCAACATTTAGCATCGCCTGTGCTAGAGCAACAAGGACGCAAAGCCGTTATTACAGCAGCTGGGCAAACGTTGTACCGTCATGCAGATGAGCTACTGAAACACGCTTTAACGATGGAGCGTATAGCCGAAGACATGGCAGCAGGTGTTGAAGACAGCATCACAATTGCATTAGATGCGTTAGCACCACGTAGTCCTGTCTTTGAAGCCTTACAGGTCCTTGCACAAAAGTACCCTAGAACACGAGTAAAAATTCTCGAAACAACACTATCTGGGACCGATGAGGCATTACTGAGTGGGGCGGCCCATATTGCCATTACAGCTAAAATACCACCCGGTTTTTTAGCTGACCCATTGATGCAAGTCAAAATGTATGCCGTAGCATCAGCTGGCCATACTCTCGCCGCACTGAACCAAAAAAACGGTGTAGTCACTGAGGCTGACTTGAGTACAGCCCGACAAATTGTTATTCGCGACACAGGTCAAAAGCGGGAACAAGATGCCGGTTGGCTTGGCGCACATCAGCGATGGACATTTAGTCATTTTGCAACCAGTATTCACGCTGTTGAAATGGGCCTAGGCTTTGCTTTTTTACCTGAGCATTTTATCGTCCAGCAACTTCAGTCTGGTCAGCTTGTAAAATTGGCGCTTAACCCTAACGGCGAAAGACATTTATCCTTATCTCTGGTACAAGTCTCTCACTATGCCAGTGGCCCAGCGGCTAAAACCGTCGCAAATGCACTCAAAGAATCGTTTAAGAGAGCCACCAATTAAGAGAACCACCCTATGAATAAACAATCACTGCGCTATGCGACTCCATCCGCTTGGGTCGAGGCAGTTTTAGACGATTTTGATACCTTCTTATTAGACCATGCAGCGGCTGAAAAAAAAGCCAGTGGTATGGCGATATCGATGCTGAGTCACTACCCTGACCGCGTAGAGCTTGTTATCGCTATGAGTGATTTGGCTATCGAAGAAATGGTGCATTTTCGAGACGTCATAAAACTGATGCAAAGCCGCGGCTTAACCCTCGCACCGGATACCAAAGACACCTACATTAATAGTTTTCGCAAGCATATGCGTAAGGGCAGCGATGTATATTTTTTGGATCGCTTATTGGTCGGTAGTATTGTTGAAGCACGAGGCTGTGAGCGTTTTGGTTTAATTGCAGAGGCCTTACCGTCAGGCGATTTAAAGAAGTTTTACCTTGCGATTACTGAATCCGAAAAACGGCACGATGACTTATTCCTTAAGCTTGCCTACTTATATTTTGATCAAGAAATTGTTGATCAACGCCTCGACACTCTTCTAGATGCCGAAGCAGACATTGTCAAACAGCTGCCGATTCAAGCTGCCTTGCATTAATGGTTTATCATCCATTAAAAAATCATAAAAAAAACGCGATACTTAAAGCGTTGTGACTTTAAGTATCGCGTTTTTTTTATGATTTTTAACTTCTCTTTAATTAAGCTGCTATTTCAAATAGCAATCAAGATGATTAGCTATTTTGAATACCCACCATAGCATTATCACCAGCATCATTTGCTGATTGCGCACCATCGTTACGTGCGGCATCTAAACGTGCAAGATACTCTTCATCCACATCACCCGTCACGTACTGCCCATCAAATACAGCACAATCAAAACGTGGAACGTCTGGGTTGCCCTCACCCGAAGCTGCAATTAAATCTTTCAGGTCTTGATAAATCAACCAGTCAGCACCGATCTCTTGGCAAACCTCATCATCGGTACGGCCATGGGCAATGAGTTCTTCAACTGAAGGCATATCAATGCCGTATACATTTGGGTATTTCACCGCTGGGGCAGCCGAGGCAAAATACACTTTCGCTGCACCGGCATCACGCGCCATTTGAATAATTTGCTGGCAGGTTGTACCACGAACAATAGAGTCATCGACCAGCAAAACGTTTTTGCCACGGAACTCTAAGTCAATGGGGTTCAGCTTTTGACGAACAGATTTTTTACGCAGTTTTTGGCCAGGCATAATAAATGTGCGGCCAATATAGCGATTTTTAACTAAGCCTTCTCTAAATTTAACACCCAGTTTATGGGCCAAAGCCTGCCCAGCAACACGGCTTGAGTCGGGGATAGGAATGACTACATCAATGTCATGCTCAGGGCGCTGGCGCAGAATTTTATCAGCCAAACGTTCACCTTGGCGAAGGCGTGCCTTGTATACGGATACACCATCCATAATGGAATCAGGACGAGCAAAATAAACATGCTCAAAAATGCACGGGCTTAACTGCGCATTTTCAGCACATTGCTGAGTGTATAACTCACCTTCTTCGGTAATAAAAACAGCTTCTCCTGGCGCGACATCACGAATGAGGTCAAACCCCATCACGTCAAGTGCAACACTCTCAGAGGCCACCATGTACTCTTTGCCTTTTTCGGTTTCTCTCACCCCAAAAACTAACGGGCGGATACCATGCGCATCACGAAACGCCAAGACACCCTGATTAGCCAATAACGCTACAACCGCATAACCGCCTCTTGCGCGTTTATTCAAGCCTGCCACGGCTTTAAAGATATCACTCGGCTCAGGGCGTAACTTGCCCTGTTCTTGAATTTCATGGGCCAAAACGTTCAATAAGACTTCTGAATCAGAATCAGTATTGATATGACGCAAATCAGACAGAAATAAATCTTTGCGAAGTTGTTCTGTATTAGTGAGATTGCCGTTATGCGCGAGAGCAATACCATAAGGCGAATTAACATAAAAAGGTTGAGCCAAAGCAGGGCCTGAGCTACCTGCAGTAGGGTAACGCACATGCCCTATTCCCATCTTCCCTTCTAGGCGTTGCATATGACGTGTGCGAAAAACATCTTTCACTAACCCTACGGCTTTTTGCTGAGCAAGCTTGCCATGGTGGCAAGTCATGATTCCGGCGGCGTCTTGCCCTCTATGTTGTAACATGGTGAGCGCATCATACAGCGCTACATTCACGTTATTTTTACCTACAATCCCAACAATGCCGCACATATGTTAAACCTCAAAAAGGACTATTGGGGCGAGCGCCCGCTATTTTCTTTTCATTCAACATTCAATGTAGCCATGCTCACCACATTGAATGATTATTGATTACTTAACAGCATGCCTTTGATTCAAAGGTCCATACTGCTTATTACTTTCACTCGTTCTCTTTGATCAGTGCAACGCCGTTCTTTACTGCGCTTGAAAAATGCTGATTTTTATTAAAGTGGTTACTGCTCTTTAAAAACTGTTACTGCTCTGACTTTTTCAATAAGCCGGATAATTCATCTCCCACTACAGAGAAAAAATCACTCGCCCAATTTTCGAATGATAATAAGTGTGTCACCAACATTGACTCTTGCCACCACGGGTCTTGATCAACAGGTAATAACGAAGGCAAAAAAACGATGATCAGCATAACGATAATAAAACCTCTCGCCACACCAAATAACATACCCAATAACCGATCTGTACCGGATAAACCTGTCATCTTGACAAGCGCACCCAACAAGTAGCTCAGCATTGCGCCAACAAGCAATGTCAAAACAAACAAAATGGCAAATGCCACCAGCTCCCTCAAGGAAGGCGTTGAAATGACGTTTACCAGTAAAAACGTCAACTCTTCATTGAACGTTTTTGCAACAATAATTGCCGCAACCCATACGGCGAGAGCAAACGCCTCTTTTAACAAGCCCCGCACCAGACCGATGGTCGATGACAGCACCAAAATACCAATAATTGCCCAATCGGCCCAATTCATACTTGTTGCACCAACTTAGTGTATTTCACGTTTTTTGCGTTTGTCGTTCTAACGTAGCAGCCGGCGCCAACTGATCGCGTAAATTGAAAGGCGCGATTCTAGCAGAGGGCTCCTCTAAAAACATGCCTAAAAACGTATCGAGATAAAAATGTTTACGCTGCATGAACCTTCGCAATAGAAACACAGACGCAACAGCGTGCCAGTAATCATGAAGGAATCGCCCAGCCTTCATTCAGAATAGAGAGCAAACGCTCTAACAGCAAATGTAAAGGTGGCCCATAGTACATAGCCTTCAAGCGCTAACCTTAACGCGCAACGTAATTTCAGCGTGTAAACTGCATCAGATCAAACGTTTCCGTAATGTGCATCAAAGCTTGGCCTTCATAAAAAAGATTATAGGCTCGCCAAACGTGCTTAGGGGTTGAAGTATTTTGAGGAGATTGCCCCACGGCTACAATTTTGCGATACGTTTCAAGGCCCAATTGGCGAATAACACCACCAATACCCAGCTCACCACATTCTAAAGCCTGCTTCACATCCTCAGGTAAGCATGCCACGCGCACTAATGAGGAGGCCGTAGCATAGGTCACCTGTGTACGAGCACCCGTTAATGCTACCTCCCTCTTCCATAGTTTTTCATTTGCTGTCACCGGCAAATTAGGATGAGAGGGCACAAGAGCTTGTAACTGACAATCAACATGAATAGGCTCCCAGAAGTACGCCTCTAAACTCTTTGTGACAGTACCATCGGTCGACAATAAAACGCGGACAATAGGCGGTAAATTTAGCCACACGACATCTGTTATTTGAGGGAAATAGCCCGATGTCTGAAACAACTCGGCTTCAAGTGGTTTGTCTGTTTGCAATGAATTGGGGTGCTCAGATTCCATTTTTTCTTTATCAGGCTATTCGTTAAGGGAGAACACTTGCATAACGGTATATTGTATTAGCCTATGACCAATTGACACGCAGCAGGCAGAGAAATAAACATCATTATTATGCTTTATTTATGAATAAGCCCCAAACAGAACTCGCGGAACAGAGCCCTTACGGCAAAACCAGCCTCAATGATCAATAGGTAATAGGTAATAGGCAAAAAAGCAATGAGCTATAGAAATTGCGTTTTCTGGTTTCACAGACCTTGGACATGGGTATAATGGGAATGTTTTGCCTGACTGACAACGGCCAATACTTGTTATCGTTGCAGTGCTGGCAATCAATAGCGCTTTAGATAGCATTTGCCATAAAGCTCTATAGCTATTTCATATTACACCGCTCACTCCGCAAGAGGATACAATTTTGCAACTTGCCAACGCATCGCAGGAACAACTCAATCAATGGGAACAATCGCTTAGTGCAGAATATGATGCCATTAAAGCCAAAGGCTTGAGCCTAGACCTTACACGCGGCAAACCCTCTGCTGAGCAGCTGTCACTTTCCGATGCGCTCGATGGCATTTTGCAACAAAACTATATTACCGATTCAGGAGTGGATGCACGCAATTATGGTGGTCTAGAGGGAATCGCTGAAGCGAGGGCTCTTGGCGAACAGCTTATGGGCGTGCCTAGCAGCAACATTATTGCAGGGGGTAACAGCAGCTTAACCCTCATGTATCAACTGATGACAACGGCTTACTTTTTTGGCTTAGAAGGAGCTGATTCTGCATGGCAAAAAGAAGGGGAAATTAAATTTTTATGCCCTGTGCCTGGATACGATCGCCACTTTTCTATCTGCGAGCAATTAGGTATCGAGATGGTCAATGTCCCCATGACCAGCAACGGCCCTGATATGGATGCTGTTGAGGCCCTATTACGTGCCGACAGCAGCATCAAAGGTATGTGGTGCGTGCCAAAATACTCCAACCCAACGGGCGTTATTTATAGCGATGAAACCGTAAAACGTATTGCTGCCTTGGGGAGCATTGCAGGAAAAGGCTTTAGAGTATTCTGGGACAACGCTTACGCGGTGCATGATCTATCAGAAAACCCAATCAAGTTACTGAGCATTTGGGATGCTGCGCAAGCAGCAGGAACGCAAGATAGCGTTATACAATTTGCTTCAACATCAAAAATCACTCATGCCGGTGCCGGCGTTGCATTTGTTGCAGCCAGTGATAAAAACCTTGCAGGCTACAAAAAGGTTCTTGGCATACAAACCATCGGTGCCGATAAAATCAACCAGCTGCGTCATGCAAAGTTTTTTGCTGTACCAGATAGCCTGACCTCACACATGCAAAAGCACGCCGACATTATCAAGCCTCGCTTTGCTTCGGTTTTAAAACATCTAGAGGAAGCCTTTGGCGATAACGACCTTGGCGAGTGGGAATCAGCAGATGGCGGTTACTTCATTTCGTTCGATACGCAGGAAGGCTTAGCAAAAACCGTGGTAGCACTTGCAGGTGAAGCGGGTGTTAAACTCACGCCCGCCGGTGCAACCTTCCCTTACGGGAAAGACCCTCAAGACAGCAATATTCGCATAGCGCCGACTGTACCAAGCGTTGAGCAAGTTGATGAAGCGATGAATGTTTTTGTTACTTGCGTCAAATTGGCAACTGTACGCAAAGCGCTTTCAAAATAAGTTCTGCACGTATAAACCCTATAAAAAAGGCCTCACTGTTAATGCAGTGAGGCCTTTTTTATATCAAGGATCCTTTGATTCAAATATGATTGATCCACATACGATTATCTATTCGAAGGCTTCTCAACTAATCGGCACGGACTGCTTACCCAAATCCTGCAACCCCATTTGCCTACGTAAAGTGTCAATCAGGTCACCATGGCTACGATTATTCAGTACGTGGTAGTTGCCATGTTTCCACTGACCAATATTTCCCGCAACAAGCAAGGCAAGGTCTTCATGGGAATGTTTAGTACCATTACCTAAACCCGATCCAAAAAGCACACCCGTGCCATCTAAGAGCGTGCCGTCACCATGAGGCGTATCTTTAAACTCTTTAACAAAAGCTGCGCAGAGTTCAGCGTGGAAGGTATCTATTTTTACCCAATCATCAAAGCGCTTATCACGAGCATGGCTGATATTGTTGTGAAAATGAGTGTTGATGCCAATATCTTCATAATGACATCCTGATGCTTCACCTTGTGTGCAGTAGGTCACCGCATGCGTCAGGCCACATGAAAAAGCTTGCGCCGTTATTTTGGCCGCAATACGAGCATGCTCACCAAATTGATTATTACGCGTACCGTTATTGGGGTTGGGTATCGTATTGACGCCACTCGGCATGGGGCAGTCCTGCTTACCATCGCTATTTAATTGTGCCGCCAAGCTTTCTTCTAAATCGCGAAGACTTTCATAATACTGCTCTAACCGCGCTTTATCGGCAGCGCCCAGTTGGCGCCCGAGCGCTTGACGGTCTTCTTGAATATCATCCAGAACACTAATTTTAAGCTGCAAGCGACGATCAACACCCGCCCCTGGTACAGCCGAATTAGCCGCAAATAACTTATCGAATTCATCCTTCAAAGCAGACTTTAACGGTAATAAACGGTTATTCTTCCCCCAGTTGAGGGCATTTTTTTGCGGGTTGAAATAATTGTTATTGTTGGGTTTATCGAGCTCAGAATTACCCGCTAACTGTAAAGAGTGAACATGTGTGCGGCCATATTCTGCTTGCATCGCCTCTGCAAGTTCCTGATCTAACGATGGACGATGCGTTTGTTGACGATCATCTTGGATCCCGACACCGGTTAGCCAGCTCGAGATGCCCACCATATGGTCATTTCCTTTACTGCCATCAGCGTCACACACATTACGCATTCCACGGTACAGGCTTATATCATTTTTTAAGCCTAATGCATCAAACGCTTTTAATGAACTTGTACTTAAATCAAAATCGGTTTTGCTATTACGTGTAGGGAACCAGCGTTCTTCAATAATACCGTTGGGCAAATACATCGCAAAAAAGCGCGGATGTTTACCTGGCGCATCAGCAAAAGCGCTAGAAGAACCAAACATGGCCTCAAGTAAAGGCAACCCCACAACGGTCTGTGTGCCAATCGCACTAGAGCGTAAAAAATGACGACGATTAAGAGTGCATTTCATATCTAAGCTTCCTATAAAAGTCGTTATTGTTCTTCAACCGTGCCACTGAACGTGGCAATGTTGCTGCGCATAAGCGATTTAATTAAATCTCTTGCCCCCACAACACCGCCTTTTGTCGCGGTACGAATGGCATCATCAATAGCGCATTGGTCTTCTACGCTCCCTTCATAACTGACCTTACGGCCAATCGCATGAATTAAAAATTTATTCGCAAAGCAGCTCGAGAATTTATCTTCTTGGGTAATCACATCAATCATTTCATGCGCATCAGAAAATGATTGGCCAAATAATTCACCCGCCGTACTCAGCGGATCACCATCCGGATCAAGCATTACCGTTTCACCTGCTATACCAAATGCCGTAAATACCCAACCGAGAGGATCGATAACAGCATGACAACCCCCGCAAGGGTTTTGCTGCCGCTCATCTATTTTACCCTTCTCTGTTGTCGCTGCACTTTGCTGTGCATTAATTTGAGCAAGGATATTGGGGTCAGTGGGTGCGTGCGGCGCGGTACATGTAAACGCTTCTAGAGGTAGGACACCCCGCTTAACAACGGATGCTTTGCCCCCATCAAATGCCTTTGAGAGTATTGCGCCTTGCATCATTAATCCGCGCCTTCTGCTATCTTGAGGGAAGTCAACTTTTACAAAATCCGTATCATTACCCGTTACAGGAAATTCATAATGCGCCTGCAAGCGTGCATTTAAAAATGAGTAATTCGCTGTATATAATTCGTCGATGGGCAAATTATTTTTAAAAATATGTGTAAGAAAAGTGTGCGTCTCTACTTTCATATCCGCTAGCAATTCTTGCCATTGTGCATCGGTTTTACCAACATGTTTACCCTCAATAAGGTAGCCACCCAGTCCTAACCATGCATCGCCAAAAACATAGGCAAAGCGCGCAAAACGTGTATCTTCTAGCATCCGGTCTATCTGTTTTTCCAGCACGTCACCTTTCAGTGAATCACTTGCTCCCAGATCAATAAGCTCTTCATCAGGAACTGATCCCCAAAGTGTTAATGCAAGACGGTCAGCCATTTCCGGCCCCGTCAATTCACGTGCACGGGTTTTATCATCGGATGAAAAAGAAAAAACAAATCGGGGCGATGTTAACAAGGCAATAATAGCCGCCTTATTACCCTCATCAGGCTGACCCGTTTGGCGTGCAGCCTCATCCCGTATGCGCTTTAACCTATCAAGGTCATCATCGTGCAAACTTTGACGAAATAAGCGCTTGCCTGAGACTAAGACCGCCTCGGTGAAACATGCATCAGCTTCATTGGCATTAGGTGAGTTGATAGTAGATGAATTGCTAGTGGATTGGGTGCAAACATCAGCACCGCAGTAACAAATACCTCCTGCGCCATTATTACAATCCGTTGCGCCCTCATAGAGGCCTCGGCATTGGGTTGTTGTCGAGCACTCACCCGCAACAGAGGGCTGTTCAACAAGCGAGGGGCTCTGTGATGGACAAATAGGAAACCGACCAGCCGCGACTATCGCATCGGCTGCATTCAAGGCCGCATCAAATACACTGCGCGTCCAATCACTGGTTGTATCCAACGCACTGCCAACTGTCGCAAACCCACCGATCACAGACTGCTCATCAGGCAATAACTCTCTTATCGCTTCACCGCCTACGCCAAAAACATCATCAACCGCATTCGCGATTTCAACTTTATTGAGACGACGCATAGGCGAAACTTTTTGAATACCTTCTCCGCACGATAAGCTAAAAGGCTTTCCTATAAATGTCTCATAAATATATGCCGCAAGATCTTCTGCGCACTCATCTGTACACAAATGGCCATTAGCACGCGGCATGCGCGTATCTATGACCGCCACCAGCTCCGCCGGACTACCGCATGATAAACACTGCTCACCATAAAGAGGGCTTGGCGCTCTACCCGGTAGACCTTCACCATTATCGCCATGGCATGAGGCACACGTTGTGCCGCCAATATCCTGAAAGTAAAGGGCTTTGCCTCGCTGAACAGCAGTCATATCCGCCATACTGCTGCTGGAAGCTTGGCTGCTTACAGCTTGCTCACTACTCAATACCACATCAGAAGATGATTGACTAGAAAATGAGGATTGCAAGCGTGGTTGCGAGTTTTCGGTTGCACTCGAAGAACCTTCAGAGGGCTCATTCGTTGCAACACATGCAGTCAAAAGCAGACTACACGCAACCATTAGACAATGTAATTTCATCATTTCCCCTTCATAACAACTGCAAAAGCAATGTTAACGTTCAGCAATAACGCTCATAGAATGGAACATCCATACTTATACATAGGAGAGTAATGACCCACACAAAAAAAATCAACTCATATGGTGTATTTATCACCAATTAGATAATTTCATCACACTTATTTCAGAGTTTTGCAGTAAGCATATATAAAAAAGGCAGCTATCAACTGATGAAAATAGTCTGTTGAGACAGTAAAGATATTGAAAATAATGAAGCAAATCAAATACTTATCATCGTCATAAAGTTTTAAAAAACTCGTCATGTTGGTGTCATCCAGAAAATGTACGGTGTCGACATGAAAGATATTATTGACGCTTTATCTCAAACGCCTTTGCAGGCCTCGATGCAGCCGCGAAACCCCTCGTTCAATGCAGCAAAAAAAGCAAAGGCAAAAGCCGAATGGCGTAGTGTGTTTATCTCAGATATTCACCTTGGTACCAAGGATTGCAAGGCTGCAGCATTAAATCAGTTCTTAAAATATCACTCGTGTGAGAATCTGTATTTAGTGGGAGATATTTTAGACGGCTGGAAAATGAAAAAGGGCATCCACTGGAGACCTGCATTCAGTCGCGTGATAAAACGGCTACTCAAAATGGCCAAGTCAGGCACCCGCGTTACGTATATCACGGGTAACCATGATGAATTTTTAAGAAAATATGCCAATCGCACTATCGAAGGTATCACCTTAACCAACAAAGCAACGCATACTACGGCCAGCGGTCGGCGAATCTTAATTATTCACGGTGATCAATTTGAAGGCGTCACACATTGCAGTAAGGCACTGCGTTATATTGGTGACTTTGGCTACGACTTTTTAATGTTTTCCAACCGCCAATTTAATCGCTTGAGGGCACAACTGGGTTATGGCTACTGGTCCTTTTCTGGCTTTTTAAAACAACATATTCAACGTGCCCAAGCCTATATCAAAGACTATGAACGGGTCGTTGCTTATGGCGCTAAAAAACAAGGGTTTGATGGCGTTATTTGCGGCCACATTCACCATGCAGCCTCAAAAGAAATAGAAGGTATTCAATACTACAATACGGGCGATTGGGTTGAATCTTGCACAGCTTTACTGGAAGATTTTGAGGGCAACATCACCTTAATTCACTGGCTGCAAGACCCTCGCTATATCACCTATAAACAACTTAAGAAAAAGCGTAAGAAGCACCTCAACCAGAGCGAGCACCCCTTACCTATTCCACCCCAGCCAAGCAAAACCTCACACCAAGAAGCAAAAGAGCTCTCAGAGTGAGTATTGAAAATAGAGAGCTGTTGAGAGTAAAAATTCGCAACGGTTAATTACAGTTTGGGGGCACTGGGCTAATAGTATTGATATTGACATCAACATCTGCTGGAAAAGCCTTCCAAAGCACTTTTCCCTGCCCAAAAATAGCGTCTAGCATTTCACAGCGATACCACTCATTTTCATCATATGAAGGGTCGCAGTTTTCATACTGATCCAACATAAAAGCTAAGCTCACATCACGAATAGGCTGACCCCGTAACATTTCTGATCGACGCACTGGCTGATCCCCAATCATATCGACAATCAATTCATTAGAATGACAAAAGATACAGCCTTCTAAATCAACATAAGGCGCACCAGCATCAAGGTGATCCATAATGGGGAATTTCAACTCGGCTTTAATCGATTGTGGGTTACAGAGCTCGGGAGCCGGAATCCTCATCGATAACTCCAATAATTTCACACCATCTGGGTCCCATTGGCCCAGAGCTCCAATATCCTCTTGTGTTGCCACAGTAATCGTTAAATTATCAAAGAGGAAAAAAGCTCGCGGACTGCGACCATTAGGCCCTAAACCAGGCTGCGCACTAAAAAGGCTATTTGTCGCATTGTAAAACAGTGGTCGCGGCAAGCTTTTGACAAAACAAGGCAAAGTCAACGGCTTGGGCATAGCATTAATCCATTGAACAACGCTATCAATATCTGAAATTGATAGCCCGGCAGGCGCACTACAAGGCTCCGATGGCATCACCGGTTCTGAACTCACACTGCCACCATCGCTGGATGAAGAAACTCCCTTTCCATCAGGTTCAGCGACACAACCCGACAACAAAAGCAGGGTGTATAGGCATAGCAGAAAAGCACCCTTTTTACAGCACAAAATGCCAAGGAATCTAATAGATGTTCGGCAAACATGGAGGGCATGAAGAAAAAATTCAGACAAAAGATTAACTCGACTACAGTCATGAAAAGGAATAACGCATTTATAAAGCGTATACACACATGAAACAATGCATTTTTAATAGAGGATCCATACTAAACTCAAAGAAGTGAACTTTGTTCGATATTTCTGCCTGAAGCATTTGAATCAGCAAAAGATTAATATAACTACACAATACCGCGTATTCATCGAGCAAAATTTGCATTTAGGCTGAGCTTCTCGAATAATGCGCGGCCATGAAACTGCCATACGAGATGCCTGTGAGCCCAAAAAAACCCTCAAGCGCGTACCATAAAGAGCGCCAAAACAAGTCATCCGACAACCGTACGGCCAACCAAATGCGACAAGCCCTTACCCTTTGGGAGGAGTGGCTAGCTGATGAGAAGTGGTACCAGCTGGATCGCTGGCTCAAACAAACGCTTGGTAAAAATAAAAAATACGGCAAGCGAGACCGTCTTTTTTATGGTGATGTTTTATTCAATGCCGCCCGCTTTGGCTATCTGGCAGCAACCCTAATCAAAGGGCAAACATTAAAAGCCGAAGAAGCCATTGCCCACTTCTCTACCCTTTCAAGTAATGCCAGCAGACTCAAGCAGCAGCTACTGAATATTGCACGCAGTAATAAGGGGCAAGATTTTTTGGCCTTATGCCAATGGCGCAGCCAACCTGAGAATAAACTGCCTACCGAGCTGCAACCTTATTTTGGTGCCCTCACCAAAATGCAAGAATATGCTGAAAACAACCGAGCTGGCTTATTTGTTTGGAATGGTATCCCTGTCAATTACCAGCCCAATATTGAAACACTGGCCCACCATTCCAGTGAGAGTGAAGCAAATGCCTTTATCAATGCACAAAGCACTCGCCCACCACTGTGGCTACGCCTTAATCATGCAAATAAACACCACGACGTTATTAGCGAGCTTAGCGAGTTTTATAGCTTAGAAGAAAATGATGGCGCTATTGCTGCATCCGGCCAGCGAGGCATATTCGGCTTAGAAAGTTACCAAAAAGGCTGGGTAGAGATTCAAGACTGGGCATCGCAACAGCTTGCTAAACGCGTTAAAGCCACGCCAGGACAGAAAGTATGGGATGCTTGCGCAGGTGGCGGAGGCAAAACCCAAGCGATAGCTTCAACCCTTAATAACAAGGGCGCTGTATGGGCAACCGATATCCGCGAATACAAACTAGCCGAAGTGAAGCGGCGCGCCAAGCTCGCAGGCTTTTTTAATATTCGCACGGCTCCTTGGAAGGGCGAAGAACCTATCAAGCAACCTAAAGAAATTGCAAATGACGGCGGATTTGACTGGGTGTTAGTCGATGCACCGTGCTCTTCTAGCGGAACCTGGCGGCGCAACCCCGACGCAAAGTTACGCAATCTAGGGGAAGATCTCAGCCCGCTCAATGCACTGCAACTGCAAATTCTTACGCAAGCAAGCCACGGTGTTAAGAATGGCGGCAAGCTGGTTTATGGTACTTGCTCATTTTTTGAAGAAGAAAACCAGCATATCATTAAGCAATTTTTAGCAAGCAATACACAATGGTCTTTAGAAAGCGAAGAGTTAATAGGCTGCCCAAACCATAACAGCGATACATTATTTGCCGCCGTACTGAGCAAACAAGCTAACTGAGCAAACAAACTAAAGATATAGGTGGGTGTAATGCCCTCCTACGAGCAATGCTACTTAAGGCGCGAGAATGGATTGCATCAACAAAGCAACTTCTACACATGCTCTATCAGTAGACTAAGAGGCATGACCCATAAAATATGCACAAGCTATTGATAATAGAATCGCTAAAAAGCCTAACTTCCAGCATTAGTTAGATCCTACCGCTACAAAGTTGCTCTTAGCAATAAGAGCAACTTATCAACTGCTAAAGTTTCTCTTTAAATTCGCTAGCGCAGAAAAAAACTTCTTTGCTAACGTTGGCAGACTATCTGTTTGCAGCTCTTTATTGTCATCCACAACAGCGCCATGCAATGCCATTAACTGCGGGCTACTCATTAACTTTTTTTGATATTGCATTGCTGAGCTTAAATATAAACGCAGTTGCCCTAAACTATGTGGCTTACTCAAATAGCGGTAAACCTTTCCTTCATTGATTAAGGCAATAATTTTTCCAGAATCTTTCTCTGCTGTTGTGATAATGACCGTTAATATATGTGGGTGCAATAGTTTGACAGAGCTAATGAAATCAAGCTCTTCTCTTGAAAAAAGCGTTATCTCAATAATGATGATAATAGCCGCTTCTTGGGAAATATACTTTAAGCAATCTTTTGTTTGGCCATATCCTTTGACACGCACTTCTCCCCCGGCAAGCCTCTCAACCTCACTAATCAATTCAACACTATCACTGACAACTAAGACAGTATCCGATTTAACGTCACCCTCAAGCGCTTCAACACTTTCGGGGGCTGAGATAGTCTGCGGTAATTGCATAGAAGCGCGCGCAGCTTCAGCAATCACATCAATCAAGTTATCATTATCCCAGGGCTTATTAATGTATCGGTATATCTCTCCTTCATTAACAGAAGCAACAACATCATCTAACTCAGAATAGCCTGTAAGCAATATACGCACCGTCGAGCTCGACAGTAATTTAACCTTAGATAACAGCTGAACGCCCGTCATGACCGGCATTTTTTGGTCAGACAAAATGACATGTATTTGATTGTGGCGAATAATCGTTAAAGCATCTTCTCCGCTACTCGCAGAGAACACTTCGAAATGCGGCTTTAATACACGAGTGAGTGTACGAATAATACTGGGTTCATCATCAACAATTAATACTTTAGCTTTATTGAGATTTTCATTCAGTGTCATAGTTGAATCACTCACGGCTGAGCACGCTGAACGGGCAACATAAATGTAATATTTGTGCCTTTCTTAAGCACTGATTTAACCAGTATTTTACCGTTATGTCGCTTGATTATACGCTGAACAATAGATAGACCCAAACCTGTTCCTTCGCCAACATCTTTAGTGGTAAAAAACGGATTGAATATTTTTTCTTTTGTCTCATAGTCAAAGCCAGGCCCATTATCAATGACGCTAACCACAACATAATCACCGTCATGAACAGCTTTAATTTTGATGGCCTTCTCCTTATTTTCTTCGCCTTTTAAAGCATAGATAGAGTTATTAACAAGATTAATCACAACTTGATTAATCTCCGCTGGCGACCCATAAAGCAACGGTAATGAACCAATATTCTTAATGATATTGACATCTTTTACAGAGCTGACCAAGCTCATTTTTAGCGCACCCGAAATACATTCAGCAATATCATACTCATCTGTTTTTAGGCTGTCTTTTCGAGTGATATCTTTTAAGTCATCAACAACATGCTGTATTTGTTTGACGCCTTTTGTAATATCATCAGTTACTTCCGTCAGCTCACTCAAGACCGTTGTTTCTTTTATACCATTTGCAAGTGAGAGGAAGCTATTGACTCGATTCGCAACATATTCTGAGTCTTGATTTTTCTCTAAATCGTCTTCTAAAACTGAAAACTCATCCATAAAGAGTTTTATATCTGATATACCGCCATTTAAAAGCTGCATATTGCTATCGATATAGCCTAATGGTGTATTAATTTCATGGGCGACCATAGAGGCCATATCGCCCATGCTTTCAAGATTACCGCGAAGCTCCTTATCAATACTTCTATCCTTGAGGCTTTCATGGTACTTAGCTTGGGATTCAAGTTCTTCTTTGTGTTTTGATAATTGTTTGCGGTAACCGATCCAAGAAGCCAAGCAAGCTAACAGTGCAGTTGCCATCAAAAGAGCAAACAGCAATGCACTTTGCTGATGAATTTTAGTCTGCTCTACTAGGCTTTGACTGTATGAACTACCAATGCGGATCTGATATAACTGAGCAAGCTCTTCACCGGCAGCAATAATATTAGGGTCCGCCAAGCTGCTTAACGTATCATCGAAATTTATTTTTCGATTCAAAACAACCCTTGCATGCGATGTGAAGTTGGCCAATATATTGGCGGTCTCTACAGGCAGACTAATTGAACGTGCCTCTAACGCCTCTAAAGCTACTAGCAATTTACGCTGACCACTTTCAGTTGGCACATTCAAAAAAGTATTCAATTCATCGTAATACCGCTTAATCTCATCAACGAGCAAACGCTCTGCATCCTCTGCGCCTGACACCCTCTCAAATTCGCGAGCTGCTAAAGGTAAATACTTTAAAGAGTTACGCATTATTGAAAAGCTAGATTTAAATTGCTCAATAGCTGCTTCTTTACCCTGCAGAAGTAGTAAAAACTGTGATTGCTTATTGTTTATTTCAGTAATGCTATCAACAGAAGAAAGATCTTGGTTATTCAACTGATCCTTTAGCTGACGGTACCGAGGAAGAAAACCACTAACACGGTCAAAGTTAGATTGCTGATCATTGTATGCAGACAGAGCACTCAAGCTCCAATTCAGCTCTAAGACTCTCAGCTCATTAATCGTATTTAGGTTTTCTCTAAAAGGGTCATTTGATGTCTGGGAAGAAGGCTTTAGCAATGGCGTAAGAATTGCGAAAACGGCACCCAAAGCAACAATTATAACAATAAAAAATGCGCCAATATATTTATTCATTGCCTTCCAACTCCGGGTGCTTACCTGCTAATGACTTAATAAACTCGACGATATAGACCTTGTCTTGAGTAGGAGCTGTTCTCCCTAATTGAAACTTAAACATAGCGTCCACTGCATCCATTAACGTTTTCTGTGTGCCATCATGTAAGTAAGGCGCAGTATATTTTGCCATGCGTAAACTGGGCACTTTAAACATGTATTTATCACTTTCATTGCCCGTCACGTTAAAACGACCTAAATCGGCATCAGTGATGTTTCCTCGCTTTTTAAAATAATCATTTACCACACCAAAGACTTGAAACATATTGCCGCCAACATTTTCACCTTGATGGCAAGATGCGCACCCATATTGCTTAAAAAGCTCATAGCCCTTCTTGGCGCTACTGGTAATAGCTTGATCATTTCCTTTCAAATACAAATCAAACGGTGAATCTAATGCAATGAGGCTACTTTGATATTCAGCAAGTAAGTCTTTGATATTGTTCCGTGTAATACCATCACTATAAAGTGCAGAGATGGATTTAGAATATGCTGGATCGCCATGCAGTCTCGCAAGAAGATTGGGCCATTTTGTATTCATTTCTACGGGGTTTGTTATGGGGCCATCGATTTGGTCATGCAATGTATCAGCTCTTCCATCCCAAAATTGCCGGAATAGTTTACTAGAATTAAAAACAGTTGGCGCATTAATAACCCCTTCACGTCCCTTTGAGCCGATTGAGAATTTCTTCCCGTCTGCGCCGCCTTTATTTATCTCATGACATGTTGCGCAAGAAATATCACCACGGGATGACATAATTGGATCATGAAAGAGCTTCCTTCCCAATTCTACTTTAGCCTTATTGATAATGGCTCGCTTCTTTAAGGGCTGTATGGGCTCACTGGCCAAGTCAGTGATAGTGGCACTTGCATGAGGAGCAAGAAAAATAAGAAGCAATAAAAATAGCTTTGAATACAACAACACATCACGAAAGAACATAGGTACTAATCTTCTCCTATAATACCAAAAACGTTATGTCAGCAACTACCTAGGAGTAGGATAGTACCAAATTATAACCAAACTACATAACATCATCTCAAACTATCGCACATTTTCATAAGCGCCACCATAAGCAATTTATTTTTAACACGTTGGCGTTGGCAAAAAATAAAGAAATGCAACAAAAATATAACAAGCTTCATTCTGCTGTGTTATATAAAATGATTACATGTTGTATGGCTATTCCATCTAGCCAGCTCTAAATAGATTGTGCATCACAAAAATGCACAAAAGATACCTATTAAAATAATTTATACTTGATTGTTTGATACTTCTTATCTAAGCATGCATTCCTTACTTTTATTGCATATGCGATCTGATCACACATTAAAAGATGGCTTTTTGGGCATATTGGCAAAAAAACAAACAGAAAGATTGCATTGCAAATTTCAAATGGAGCGTTGTCACGCCGCAAAACAACCTACCAACAAGCTTGAGCACATCACAGAACAAAGGAAAGGTCACGACTCTGCAATAACTACGAGAACATACATCAAGCCCAGCTAGAGGTTTGTGTAAGCGATGCAATGTATTTGGAGGTGGCCACTCTGTCCGCAAACCACAAAGCATGAACTAGCCAAACAGATTGAAGCAATGGCGTAGATTAGTTATTTCAAGTATGTCATTGAGCAGTTTGAAGTACTCGAGAGTGTTAACAAGACATTAATTATGCCTATTAGGGTCAACAGGTTGAAATTGACGACACTCAAGATTGCAATCAAAACAAGCTTTTAACTGATTAGATCTAAGGCTCACCCATAAGATAAATATGATCTGCAGTCTCCAGTATTTCCGATAGCACATCAGACACTTCAATAATATAACTGGGCTGGTCATTTTTTTTAAAAAGCTTAGCCATAATTGACGCTTTCCTTGTCTCGATAAAACAATGCCAAATTATATCGCCATATTGTACTTCTGGGCCATCGGCATCAACATTACCGCACGCAATGAACACCTTATGGGTATCCTTGCAGCAAGCAACCTCCCAACCCCAATCTTCTGGATAAAACGATGTTTCAAAACCTTTACCTCTCAAAGAATCTACAAGCCATTCAGCAAGTGACTTGCCAAACCTATAGGGGTTTGTTTCTTCGTCTTCTCCAGGAATCACTTTTAGCCAAGTCGACTTAAACCAGAAAGAGCTTTTCACATCTTACCTCATTAACTACAACTCGACACAACAGGGTAAAAAAACACCACGCAACACTCCATTAAAACAGCAACATCTGCATGAAGAGCGAAAAACATAGCACATGGAAGCGCATATTCACCACAGAAGAACAATCTGAACGCCATTAATCATCTCACCGCTTTCAAGATCCTTTGAACGCTCAACTCTGTAATAAGGGTCCCAACTTATAATTTTTGCTTGATTTTGACTCGTCCACCCAATTGCCTTATATCCATCTGGCAACTGATAGTTTCTAAGATTAATATCAGAGTGTTCTTTGGGAACGATAGCCCAAAAATTTCGCGAATAACCGAATGCACCAGTATCAAAATTGTATTCAATTATTTTGAAGTTATCATCCCGTGATTCCACTTCTGAAATAAGCCTGAAATTTGAGTCAGTTGAGTATATAGGTGGGTCACTAGAAACCAAATATATGGCAAGGGTTACTACAAACATCACAGAAGAAAAAACCAATACCCACTTCAATATCTTTATCTTCGTAAAAAACATCATTTCAGATCTTTTTTATAGAGCCTAGTAACTTAAAGAAAAAGTGCATAGAGGACAATCTGGCCAGAGTAATTAGTGGGTAAAAAAACAGGTTTCTCTTTTAAATTTAACGCTGATTAGCGAACAGGTTCAAATACAGCAAGGATATAAAATTAAAACGAACCCGAATGCGTTATTTATAATCAACAAAAAAGGACTAAAAATTTCATACGAGATAGAAAACCTAAAAAACTGCCTCAATACCACCATGCTAACATCTGATATATCGTAGAAAAAGTCACCTTAAAAACTCGAAGGTATAATACATCGATTGGTATCGCATATTGCTGGCTCTGGGGCAACACAACCATATGCGCAATTCCCGCCCACAGATGAATAGCGTTTGATGAGTTCAACTGACGATGCTTTCATTTTCTCAGCATTTCCTTTATTCACGGCAGCACTACCCCCCAATGGAAGAGTAGAAGTACGCACTATTTAGCTATAGGAATAATAACGCGCGAATACCAGACCGATTTTTTGCAGGCAAAGTAATAAAAGTAATGCAACAATAGCCATTAATGACACGCTACCGCCACTACCCGCTGTTGCTGTTTCAAGCGCATCATTTTCGACTTCACGAAAATCCGGTATGCCATTATTGTTGTAATCACCTACTTCAGCTGTATCACTAAAGCCATCTCCGTCGCTATCTATATCCAAGTAATCAGGCACACCGTCTTGATCGGTATCAACAGGATTGTCAAATAAAGACAATGGTTCACCAGTAAGGCTCACGCCATCGACTCGGCCATCGCCATCTAGATCAATGCTCGTTAGATCTGTACCGGTAGGAAGGGCTTCAAAGATATCGAGCAGGCCATCGCCATCGCTATCTAGATCAGCGTAGTTATTATTACTGTCTGCATCGACATCGGACAAGCTTGCATCCCGTGACTCAATAGCATCAGGAATGCCATCATTATCACTGTCAAAATCTTTGAAATCAGGAATACCGTCATTATCACTATCGATGGGGTTGCTAGGGTCTTCTCCTATTTCTATGGCATCTTCAATACCATCACCATCGGCATCGTTATCTTGGCTATTCGGTATACCATCGCCATCAAGATCTTGGTTATCCCCGTATCGATCAGAAGCATCGGTATT
>CALIUX010000078.1 GCA_938048505.1 uncultured Pseudomonadales bacterium | reverse complement strand
GTACCACTAGGCGCCGAAGTGACAGGCATCTTTTTAACTGAAGATGGCGACCTATTTTTTAACGCTCAACACCCAGGTGCAGAAAATGACGAAGCTGATGCAGCGGGCAACGTCTATAACCGCGCTGTTATCGGCGTATTAGGTGGTGTTAATTTTAACAAACTCCCTAAAAATTTGGTTTCTTCGCCAATACCAGACTCAGATAACGAAAAAGAAACGGTCATGGCTGCCTACGGTACTTATCAAGTACTCGCTAAAACGGGCGACATGTTCACAAGCACACCTAACAACGGTATCGGCTCAGTCATGTCTGCTGATGGTGCCACAGAAGTTATTCAAGCCGAAATGGTTGACTTCAATGGCTTTATTCCAACAGGAGAAAACAAAGGCTACCTCTTTACTAACTGGGAATTTTACCCAGGCGGCATGAGCCGTATGGAACTCACCAAAAACCCAGACACATTTGACTGGACCGTTGGCGACGCAGAAATGTTAGATTTTGGCGCCTACGGAACAATCGCTAATTGCTTTGGCTCTGTTTCACCTTGGGGTACACCATTAACCTCTGAGGAATGGGGCAATCAAGGCGACAACACCCACTTATGGAATAAGCCAGAATCTGATGCAATGGCAGAAAGAGCGCCTCGCGATTACCTTGCTCAGTATATAGACTCTTCTGTGCAGTATGCCAAAGACTCAACGACTTACCCCAATACCTACCGCTATCACTATATCGTAGAGATTACTGATCCGACTGATAAGGCGGTTCCTGTTAAGCATTACGCAATGGGTCGCTTTGAGCATGAAAACTCCATTGTTATGCCTGACCAGCGTACGGTTTATTTATCACAAGATAGCACCAATGGCGTTTTCTTTAAGTTTGTTGCTACCACAGCAGGTGACTTAAGTGCAGGTACGCTTTATGCCGCTAAATTGAAGCAAGATGCGGGTAGTGATGAGCCTGCAGTGACTGGTTTTGACATTACGTGGATTGAGTTAGCTACCGGTGATTTTGCAACAATTGATGCTTGGATTGCAGAGTACGATGCAATTGGCGAAGCAGATTATGTTGAAGGTAAATCTAACTACCTCACCAATGCCGATGCCATGGCTTGGGTTGCGGGCGATGCAACTTACCCATCAGCTGACACAGCTTATAAAGCTGCTGTAGATGCTGGCGAAGAAGGTGCCAATACATTTGGTGGGTCGGTAACGGCTGGTAAAGCAATGGATGATCGTATTGCTTTCTTGGAATCTCGCAAAGCAGCACGCGCAAAAGGTGCAACAGCTGAGTGGCGTAAATTTGAAGGTATCTACACCAACCAAAAACGCGCAGAAGAAGCTGTTGAGGGCAATGACCTTGTCCCAGGTGAAACCGTCACGCAAGCTTATGTTTACTTCGCCATTGCAGATATCGACCGCGGCATGATCGATGATGAAGGTGACATTCAACTTTCTTCAAGAGTTAAAGACTGTGGTGGTGTATACCGCATGCCTCTTGAAGCGGGTTACGATGTTTCGCGCATCGAGCCTGTCATTATGGGCTCAACTTACCGCTCAAGCTTAGATGGCGCAGATCGTTGTGATGCAAACGGATTATCACAACCTGATAACGTCATCGTAATGGACGATGGGCGTATTCTGATCGGTGAAGATGGCGGCCAAACCAACAATACTTTATGGATGTACGATCCAAAGGCTGCGAATTAATAGCAAATCAAGAAAGGTTAAAATCCATTTTTAACCTTTCTTCTTGAAATAACAAAGGGGGCTGTAATGCCCCTTTTTTTGAATGTGTCATTTATAGAAAATTTTGGTGTAAATATAATGAAGTTATGGCTAGCTTTTGCGATACCTGCGTTCTGCTTATTAGGGTGTGGCAATAAAGATTCACCCAGTCAAAATAGTGCTAATACTGCAGCCAATGCAACTCAACAGAAAAAGCCCTCTGCCTCTCATACACAGCCGACCGTGGCCCGCAAGACAGAAAACATCGCTGCAATGGCATGGGTTAAGCACGGCGAAACATACAACCCAGAAGCGCCTATACCTTCTCAGTGTTATACCAGAACGGATGGTAAATCTAATCCTTGCTATGTCTGTCACCAAAGCTACCCCGCTAGTGCCAATAAAGTCAACACACTTGGAGATGGATTTCTTCAAGGCACTTATGCTTTTTCTGACGAGGGCGCGCACAATAGTTGGGCAAATTTATTTAAAGACCGACGCCCTTTCATTAGCACTATCAGTGATCAAGATATACTAGAATATATTAACCAAGATAATTATTCTGAATTAGTAAAATGGATGAAAACGGACGCTTGGTCTGGCAACATCACTGAAATAAAAAACTTACATCTTGGAGCCAAAGCCTTTGAGGAGAATGGCTTAGCAAAAGATGGGTCTGGGTGGGTTGCTTTTAACTACAAACCATTATCGAGCACATTTTGGCCCACTAACGGCTCAACAGACGATGTCATGATTAGGCTTCCAGAAAAATTTCGACAGCTAAATGGCGAGTATTCTGAAGATGTATATTTTGCGAATTTAAGCTTAATGGAAATGGCCATTAAAGACCTTGAGCAACTCTCAACTCAACCACTCAATGAAGCAGCATTAGATGTAGATTTAGATGCTGATGGCATTTTTTCAACACGAAGCACCGAAATAAAAGCCAGGGATTTTTATATTGGTGATGCGCACGATACCCCTCTGACATCTCAACTGTATCCTGCTGGGACGGAGTTTTTGCATACTGTACGGTATGTTGGCGTAGAAGGTCATAATATTGTTCCTTCAACACGAATGAAAGAAGTGCGTTATTTACGCAAAAAATCCTTTATTCGACCCAAATCACTTTTAAGTACTTATTATTCAGAGAGAAAAGAAAAACACTTTGAAAAACTGCCCATAGTCTCTGATTA